>DCGA01000133.1:0-6158 GCA_002314465.1 bacterium UBA1790
CCCTGTTCAACGCAGGTATCCGTCCTGCCGTAAACGTGGGTATCTCGGTATCTCGTGTAGGAGGTAACGCTCAGATTAAGTGTATGAAGAAGGTTGCTGGTACTCTCAAGATTGCCCAGGCACAGTATCGCGAGCTCGAGGCGTTTACCAAGTTTGGTGGCGACATCGACCCCGTTACAGCGCGTACAATCGACACCGGCCGCAAGAACGAGCGTCTGCTCGTGCAGGCTCAGTACGAGCCCATGCTGGTCGAGGAACAGGTTGCCATCATCTATTGCGGTGTGAACGGCCTGTTGCAGAAGGTGCCCATTGAGAGCGTTGCCGAGTTTGAGAAACTCTTCATCCAGTACTTGCGTGCTAAGCACCAGGCCGACGTGCTCGACGTGCTGCGCACTGGCAAGATCGACGACGATGTTACCGATAAGATCCGTGCTGCTGCTGAGGAGATTGCCGGTAAGTACAACAACTGATTTTTCTTTGAAAAAAGATAACCGCCATCGCTGCCGCGTGTCCGCATGAAGGGCACGCGGGCAGGCGAGGGCACAACTGTGGACACGGCGGACCCATCCGCACGACCACGCAACTTTACAATAATTGAATATATCTAACACAAAGATATGTCAACACTCAGAGAATTAAAAAGCCGCATTGGCTCGGTCGCTTCGACCCAGAAGACCACAAGCGCGATGAAGATGATTTCATCGGCTAAGATGCGTAAGGCCACAGGACAGCTCCAGCGCCTGTCGCCCTATCGCGACATGGTTCAGCACGTTATCAGCCACCTGCTGGTAACCGACCAGGAGTTCACATCGCCCCTCATCGCAACCCGCGAGGTAAAGAGTGTGGCTATGGTGGTATTCGGTAGCGACGACGGACTGTGCGGTGCTTTCAATATCAACATCTTCAAGCAGCTGCTCGTAGCCATCGACGACGTGCGCAAGCAGCATGGCAAGGATGTGAAGATTACCGTTATCCCTGTGGGCAAGAAGCTCACCAAGGCATCGCTCAAGATTGCCGGCGATACATTGAAGGTAGAGACTGTGGCTCTCAACACCCGTAGCGGCAATGAGGACCTGCACGACCTCACCGACATGCTCAAGAACCGCTTCGTGAGCAAGGAATTTGACAGCGTGGAGTTGCTTTACATGCACTTCAAGTCGACCAGCAAGCAGGTTTTTGCACGCGAGCAACTACTGCCCGTGAGCTACGAAGCTCTTGCCGAGGAAGTTGATGCACGTGCTGCCAACAGCCCCTGCCTCTTCGAGCCCGATGCTCTGACCATCTTCAACAGTGTGCTGCCACTTCACGTGCGCGCAATGATGCAAGAGGTGTTCACCGAGAGCTGCGCAAGCGAGCAGGCATCGCGCGTCATGGCCATGCAGACCGCAAGCGACAATGCAGGTGAACTTCTCGAGGCACTTAACCTCGAGTACAACAAGCTGCGCCAGCAGGGTATCACCACCGAGCTGCTCGACATCCTGGGCGGTCAGGTGAAGCGATAACGGCAAGCCGGGCGGTTCCGTTACGGGACAGCCCCACCTAATGTGAAAATAATAATAACAACACATACAATTTGACAATTAACTTATGAACGTTAAGGAGTATTTTGTAACTCTTTTTAAGGGCATCCACAGCCTGATAAAGGGTATGGAAGTGACGGGTAAGGAACTCGTTACTCCCAAGGTTACCGAGCAGTACCCCGAGAATAGGGCGACACTCGAAATCCCTGACAGGTTCAGGGCCACACTTCAGTTTGCTTATGATGAGCAGGGCAATCACAGTTGTATAGGATGTAAGTCGTGCGAGCGCAACTGCCCCAACGGCACCATCAAGATTACAACCCGCATGGTCGACCTGCCCAACGGCAAGAAGAAAATGAAACTCGACAAGTACATGTACGACCTGGGCAGCTGCACATTCTGCAACCTGTGTGTAACATCTTGTCCTACCAATGCCATCGAGTTCAGCAACGACTTTGAACAGGCAGTATTCACTCGCGAAGCACTCGTGAAGCAGCTCAACTACCTCCCCGAGAAGGAAGAGCCCGCTCCCGCGCCTGCACCTGCCGCAGCTCCCGCTCCCGCTAAGGTAGAAGAGAAGCCCGCCGCTCCCGCCGAGGAGAAGCCCGCTCCCGCACCCGCTGCCGAGGAGACAATCGCTGCTCCCGCTCCCGTTAAGGAAGAGGGCGAAGCCACTAACCCCGAAAATAAAGAAAATAAATAAAAATGGAATCACTAGGAAGTATCATCATGTATTTCGTAATTGCGCTTGCAATTATCGTATTCTCGGTACTGACGGTTACCACGCGCAAGATATTGCGCTCGGCCACCTACCTGCTGTTTGTCCTCTTTGCCACAGCTCTCGTTTATTTCCAGATGGACTATGAGTTCCTTGGCGCGGTACAGATTGCAGTATATGCCGGCGGCATAGTCGTGCTGTTTGTGTTTTCAATCCTGCTCACTCACCGTCCCGGTGAGAACGCCGATGCCCTGACCAACCAGCGCCGCTGGCTCGGTCTCAGCGCTGCCCTTGTGGGTGTTGCTGCATGCGGCTATGCATTGTTTAGTTACTGCAAGTTCTGCGGCCAGGCTCTTCCCGAGGCAAGCGATTTCAACATCGCCGAGCTCGGTCAGTTCCTGCTCAGCACCGACAAGTTCGGTTATCTGCTTCCCTTCGAGGCAGTGAGTGTGTTGCTGCTTGCTTGCATCATTGGTGGTGTAGTTATTGCCCGTCGCCGTTAATAAAGAAAGGAGAATTAGACTATGGACTTGACTTTGTTAATGTATTTGATTCCCAGCCTCATCATGTTTGGCTGCGGTGTCTACGGGTTCCTCACCCGCAAGAATATGATTGCAATCATGATTTCGCTCGAGCTGATGCTCAACTCGATTGATATCAACTTTGTTGTGTTTAACAGATTTCTGTATCCCGGCCAGTTCGAGGGTATGTTCTTCACACTGTTTGCCATCGCGATTGCTGCAGCCGAGACTGCACTGGCACTTGCGATTATCATCAATGTGTTCCGCGTAGCCAAGAAGGTAGATATCAACGAAATCAATAAACTGAAATTTTAATAGACTATGCCACTAAGTTTAACTATAGCAGTTGTTGCAATTCCCCTGCTCATGTTCCTGTTCCTGGGACTCGCAGGCGTGAAAATGGGCCGTAAGCTCACTGGTGTGCTGGGTGTTATAGGTATGGGTGTTACCACCGTCATTGCCTATGGCGTTGCACTTACCTATTTCTTTGACCCATCTTATATTGTTGACGGCGTTCGCAAGGCGGTGATTGTGTGGAATCCCGACTGGCTGTCGTTCACCAAGGATTATGTGGTGCGCATGGGTATCGCTGTCGATCCCATTGCGGCAATGATGCTCGTTGTCATCACCACTATTTCATTCTTTGTTCACTTGTATAGCCTGGGCTATATGAGCGACCACCACGGCAACCCCGAGAAGGGCTTCCAGCGCTTCTATGCCGACCTCGCGTTGTTCACATTCTCAATGCTTGGTCTCGTTGTTGCCACCAACTTGTTCCAAATCTTCGTATTCTTTGAGATGGTGGGTGTTTCTTCTTACCTTCTCATCGGATTCTACTATCATTCACCTGCTGCAATCCATGCATCTAAGAAGGCGTTCATCGTTACCCGTCTGGCCGACTTGTTCTTCCTGCTGGGTATCATGATTCTTGGCTTCTACACCAAGTCGTTCGACTTCTTCAACCAGAATGGCCTCACAGGTATATGCGACAGCATGACTGCTGCCCAGCTTGCAGTGGGCAAGGCTCAGGGCGCGACCTTCATGGGTTGCTCGGTAATGGCTTGGGCGTTGACATTCATCTTCATCGGTGGTGCCGGTAAGAGTGCGATGTACCCGTTGCACATCTGGCTTCCCGACGCGATGGAAGGTCCCACTCCCGTATCGGCCCTTATCCACGCTGCAACCATGGTTGTTGCCGGTGTGTTCCTGGTAGCCCGTCTCTTCCCCCTCTATGTGATTGAGCAGGGCGCTATGGAAATCATCTGCGTTGTGGGTGCGTTCACAGCATTCTATGCTGCTGCAATCGCATGCGTTCAGAGCGACATCAAGCGTGCTCTCGCGTTCTCTACCATCTCGCAGATTGCTTTCATGATGACTTCACTTGCCGTTAGCTCGGCCGACGGACAGCTCATCGAGATCCACGAGGGCTTCGGTCTGGGTTACATGGCTTCAATGTTCCACCTGTTCACCCACGCGATGTTCAAGGCACTGCTCTTCCTCTGCGCCGGTGCTATTATCCACGCCGTTCACTCTAACGAGAACTGCGACATGCACGGCTTGCACAAGTACATGCCCATCACCAGCATCGCATTCCTCATTGGCTGTCTCGCCATTGCCGGTATTCCTCCCTTCGCAGGTTTCTGGAGTAAGGACGAGATTCTCGTGGCTTGCTACGAGAAGGGCCTCGGTTGGGGTCTTTGGATGTCGGCTGTAGCCGGTATGACCGCGTTCTACATGTTCCGCATCTACTTCCTCATCTTCCACTGGAAGGAGCACAAGGTGCACACCGAGCACAAGCCTGCCGACCAGGTATGGACTATGACTCTGCCCTTGATCGTTCTTGCGGCAATCTCAGTCGTTGCCGGCTTTGTTCCCATGCACGACCTCGTGACCTGGGACGGCAAGGAACTGCACACCCAGCTCAACTGGACTGTTGCAGGTTCAAGCGTTGCCATCGCTTGCGTGGGTATCGCACTCGCGTTTGTGATGTACTACAAGGAGAATACAATTCCTGCTAAGATGAAGAGCACCTTCAGCGGTCTGTGGGAAGCTGCTTATCACCGCTTCTACATGGACGAACTTTATCAGTTCATTACCCACAAGGTAATCTTCAAGGCTATTTGTGCTCCCATCGCATGGTTCGACCGCAAGTTTATCGACGGTTTCATGAACATGCTTGCCGATGTTACCAGCCAGGCTGCTTACGGTATCCGCCGCCTGCAGAGTGGCAGCATCCAGGGCTATGTTTACCTCTACATCATGGGCGCATTGCTCATCGCTGTAGTGAGCATGGTGTGTGTGTTAATGTAATGTTCAACGGCTAAAAAGATTTGACAATTATGATATTTGACAATATTTTGATTTACTTCGTCATAGTGCCCCTGCTCACATTGCTGGGTCTGGCACTGTGCAACAACAAGGGTATCAAGGCAATCAGAGCCGTTGCCGTTACAGGCGCTACAGTGCTGTTGGCACTTGCGGTATATCTGGTAATGGTTTTCCTTCAGGTACGCGGCGCTGGCGACACCAGCGAGATGATTCTGCGCAGCGACTACATGTGGTACGCTCCCCTCAACATTAAGCTCGCGCTTGGTGTCGACGGTGTATCGGTAGTTATGATTCTCCTCTCGGCGTTCATCGTTTTCACCGGTGTATTCGCGTCATGGAAAATCAATCCGCTTCCCAAGCAGTTCTTCCTGTGGTTCTACCTCCTCTCGACAGGTGTATTCGGTTTCTTTATCTCAATCGACCTGTTCACCATGTTCATGTTCTACGAGGTAGCGCTTATTCCCATGTACCTTCTCATCGGTATCTGGGGTAGCGGTAACAAGAACTACAGCGCAATGAAGCTCACCCTCATGCTCATGGGCGGTTCGGCATTCCTCATGCTTGCCCTCATCGGCATCTACTTCCACTCGGCAGCCGACGGCAACTACACCATGAACCTGCTCGAGATTGCACAGAACAATGCAGTGCCCCACAACTGGCAGCTCTACTTGTTCCCCATGGCATTCGTTGGTTTCGGTGTCCTTGGCGCAATGTTCCCCTTCCACACATGGTCTCCCGACGGTCACGCATCGGCGCCTACAGCGGTGTCTATGCTCCACGCCGGTGTGCTCATGAAGCTTGGTGGTTACGGTTGCTTCCGCATCGCCATCTACCTCATGCCTTATGCAGCTAACGTAATAGGTCCGGTATTCCTTACCCTTACTGGTATCAGTATCGTTTACGGTGCCTTCAGTGCTTGTGTACAGACCGACCTCAAGTATATCAACGCTTACTCTTCGGTTAGCCACTGCGGTATGGTGCTCTTCGCCATCCTCATGTTCAACCAGACAGCGATGACCGGTGCGGTGCTTCAGATGCTCTCTCACGGTCTCATGACAGCGTTGTTCTTCG
>DCGA01000133.1:6182-9740 GCA_002314465.1 bacterium UBA1790
TCGCCCTCATCGGTATGATTTACGGCCGTACCCACACTCGTGACATCCGCGAGATGGGCGGTATGATGCAGATTATGCCTTACCTGGGTGTAGGTTACGTTATCGCAGGTCTTGCTTCACTCGGTCTGCCCGGTCTCAGTGGTTTCGTTGCCGAGATGACAATCTTCTTCGGCTCGTTCGAGAATCAGGACATGTTCCGTCGCGTTCTCACCATTGCCGGTGCAAGTTCTATCGTTATCACAGCGGTTTACATCCTGCGTGTTGTGGGCAAGCTGCTCTTTGGTGCGGTACAGAACGAGCATCACCGTGAGCTCACCGACGCAAGCTGGGACGAGCGCGTTGCCACTGCGGTTCTCATCGTGTGTGTGGCATGCATCGGATGCTTCCCCAATTTCTTTGNNCTTTGTAAACATTATCACCGACAGCTTCATCCCTGTTGTTGATGCGTTGAAGAATGCGTTGTAATTAAAGAAAGTGTTGAATTAGAAAAAACTTGATAATACAGATATGGATTATTCTCAATTTTTATTGATGCCGCAAGAGTTAGGGCTGCTGCTCGTTTTCTTGCTTGTGTTTATCTACGACACTTTTATGCCCCAGCGCAGCCAGCGAGCACTTCCCGTGTTCACTACTGTACTGTTTGCGATATACACCGCCATTAGTTTTGTTCCTTGCCAGCTGGGCGAGGCATTCGGCGGAATGATGGAACTCAACCAGGCAACCTGGGCCATGAAGAACATCCTCAATGTGGGTATGTTCCTCGTGCTCCTGCAGGCTGCCAAGTGGACCAACAGTGACTTCGTGAGCGTTCGCCGCGGCGAGTTCTACGAACTGTTGCTTCTCACCCTGTTCGGTATGTTCCTCATGATTTCGGCTCGTCACTTCCTGCTGTTTGTCATCGGTCTCGAGACAGCGTCGCTTCCCATTGCTGCCCTTGCAGCGTTTGAGAAGAACCGCTACGAGAGCCACGAGGCTGCAGCCAAGTATGTGTTCACTGCCATATTCTCGAGCGCCATCTTCCTGCTTGGCATCTCGTTTGTATATGGTATTGCCGGAACCCTTTATTTCAACGACATCGCTACAAACCTCATGGGCGAGAAGAGCGCTCTGCTCATCCTCGCTGTGGCATTTGTAATCGCGGGTGTAGGTTTCAAGCTCTCGCTTGTTCCCTTCCACCAGTGGACAGCCGACGTTTACCAGGGTGCGCCCACAGCCGTTACTGCTTACCTCTCGGTAATCAGCAAGGGTGCTGCAGCGTTCTCGTTCCTGGTAATCCTCGCTCAGGTGTTTGGTGCTGCCTATAGCGCAGTGTGGGAGTGGATGCTCTATGCAATCATTATCCTCACTATCTCCATCGGTAACCTCTTTGCAATGCGCCAGCGCAACCTCAAGCGCTTCCTCGCTTACTCATCAATCTCACAGGCCGGCTACATCATGCTGGGTGTGATTGCTGTGAACACGCTGGGTATGGCTTCGATGATGTACTACGTTCTCGTTTACATCTTCTCTAACCTCGCTGCATTCGGTGTTATCGCTGCTATTGAGCGTCAGGCCGGCAAGACTACTACCGACGACTACAACGGCCTGTTCAAGACCAATCCCTGGCTCGCATTCACCATGATGCTTGCAATGTTCTCGCTGGGTGGTATTCCTCCCTTCGCAGGTTTCTTCAGCAAGTTCTTCATCTTCGTGGGTGCTTGCAACACCGGTAGCGTGGCAATCTACGTTCTCGTGCTCATCGCTCTCATCAACACAATCATCTCGCTCTACTACTATCTGCTCGTGGTTAAGGCAATGTTCATCCGTCAGGACGAATGTGCTATCCCCACAATCAAGAGTGCATGTCCCGAGCGCATCAGCATGATTCTGTGTGTACTTGGTATCATCCTCATCGGTCTGGTAAGCTGTATCTACGTTTACCTCACCGAGGCTACCGAGAGCGTTAGCTCAATGTTCTCAATGATTTAATATAAGCAAAGCTTTTTTAACTCAATAATCTCACTGGGGTTGATGCGTCAGCCCCAGTGTTTTTTTAAAAACCTGAAACTGTGAAAAAGATACTCTTCAATCTGTTATCCATGTGTCTTGGAATTGTGGCGCTGGTGGTATTTGCCTGCAACTATGTGGTGAAATGGGATGCGAGCAGCAGCATTCACGACGATGTCAACGATGTGCAGCACGAAACATGGGGCATGCTGCTTGGTACTGCGCCGCAAAGCCGACTCACCGGCAAGCGAAACTTCTTCTTTAAGTATCGCATCGACGCAGCCCTTGAGCTTTACAACGCCGGTAAGATCGACTCGCTGCTCATCAGCGGCGACGAGCACAGCCTGGACGGTGTCAACGAGCCTGTTGCAATGCGCGACACGCTCGTTAAGCACGGGATGCCCGCGTCGGTAATAGTGCTCGATGGCAAGGGATACCGCACGCAGGCATCGGTGTATAATACCTGCACGGTGTACGGCATCAAGTCTTTCATCGTCATTTCACAGCAGTTCCACAACGAACGCGCAGTTTTCCTTGCTCATTACATGAGCGGCCTTGATGTTGTGCAGGTACAGGGTTATAACGCCCAGGCGCCCACCAACGGTTTCTCGTTTGTGACCTATGCCCGTGAATACTTTGCTCGCTTCAAGTTGTTCATCGACCTCTTGACATAACCTCACGATTCACGCTTGCAGTTTCCCGTTATCATGTTAGAACGGATAACTGCAAGTTTTTATTTGGAAATGTGCCGTGTAATAATTAACTTTGTAGATTGATAATTTAATAACCCAAAATACCCATTGATATGAAACAAATTTTACTCTCACTGATGGCCTGTGCTGTCCTTGTGGCAAGTGCGCAGACTGTGACAGTGGTAGAGCACAAGCAGTTGCTCAAGGGCACTGAGGGACCGGCCTACTATCCCGTCCTCAATGCCGACGGCACCAAGTTGCTTTACTCCACTATCATGCAGCCGGGCCTCAAACTCTATGACTTTAGCGACAATGTATCGGTGCGCGTGAGCGATGCCCAGGGCGTTGGTCAGGATGCGTTCTTCGGAGGCGACGGCAATGTTTACTTTGTTACTGCCGAGCGTGGCGAGGACCGTCTCATGTACCGCACCGGTCACAAATATGATATCAAGTCCGAGAAAGCCGAGGTTGTGCTCGAGGCACAGCATGGTCCCGTAGTACTCATGAAAGCACAGCGCGGTGCAGCGCTCAAGGCCCAGGCAGTCAAGTATGCGACCTCTGAGCAGATAGGCACTGCAGTCTATACCGAGGGCTCTACCGTCCATGTTACTGTCAACGGCAAGGACCGCTCGTTCTCACCCGTTGAGTCGTGGGCAGGTTATCTGTGGGCTTCGCTTTCGCCCGATGGCAAGCGCGTGGCATTCTTCGCAGCCGGCAAGGGCATCGTGGTGATGGACCTTAACGGCAACGTGCAGGCTATGCTGGGCAACTACGAGATGCCCTCATGGCTTAATAACGACTATATCGTAGCCCAGAACGCTAAGGACGACGGCCACCAGTTCACTTCATCGCAAATCATGCTCTTCAAGGCCGACGGAAC
>DCGA01000133.1:9745-25198 GCA_002314465.1 bacterium UBA1790
GGAACGTTCAAGTATGAACTCACCAAGCCCACCTCAATGTCTATGCAGCCCACTGCTGCAGCAGGCAAGGTGGTTTACACGTCAATAGACGGCCTCCTTTACATGATGAAAATCAACATTACCGAATAACTAAAACTGCAACAGCTATGAAAATGACTAAGATTAAATCGATTCTCGTGCTGCTGGNNGCTGGTTGCAGTGTTAGGAATCGGCGGCATGTCGGCTCAGACTCAGCCGCGCGTATACATCAATCCCGGCCACGGCGGCCACACAAGCAACGACCGCAATGTGGTGGTCCCCGGCTATGTACAGGGCGACACCGCGGGCTTCTGGGAGAGCAACGCCAGCCTCAAGAAGGGTTTCGCCTTGATGGAGGTGCTCAAGAAGAACGGCTACAAGACGTTCATTTCACGCATTCGCAACGAGGAAGAGGATGACCTCAACCTGTCTACAATCGTTAGCCTGTGTAACTCGAGCGGTGCCGACGTGTTCTTCTCGCTGCACAGCAACGCTACCGGTGCGGGCGACGGCTACCGCATCAACTTCCCCCTGGGCTTGTATCGTGGTTATACCGGACAGCCTCAGGTGGCCCACAGCGACGAACTCACTGCTATACTGCAGCCGTTCCTTTACGCTAACCAGGCTACAGTGTGGACATCTAACTATGCCATCTACGGCGACTGGACATTCTATCCCAGTTGGGGTACCCAGGGCCTGGGTGTGCTGCGTGGCAACAACTCTGTGGCAATGCTCCAGGAGGGCTCGTTCCACGATTATATCCCCGAGGCACTGCGTCTCATGAACGATGGTTACTGCTGGGTTGAGGGTTACAATGTGAGCCTTGCAACCGACAAGTACTTTGGCCGTGAGAGCAGCCTCAACTGTGGTATCCTCACCGGACGCATTCTCGACGACCGCATTCTGCGCACAGGTACTTATGTGATGCATGGTGTTGACGTGCGTGAGCCTGTGTGCGGTGCTACTGTACGCCTGCTCGATGCCGACGGCAACGAGGTTGACAGCTATGTTACCGATAAAGACCGCAACGGTATCTACACCTTCAAGTATGTTACACCTGGCAGTTACACTGTCGAGGTAACCGATGAGGACCATTTCTCGGCCACTAAGCCTGTTCTTGTTACCGAAGGTGCTCCCACTTATTGCAACTTCGACCTCAAGCGCGTGCGCAATACTCCTCCCGAGGTTGTTTCTTACAGCCCCGTGTGGAACGATGGCGATGAGCCCCTTCTGTGCAACGTTCCCATTGTTCTCAATTTCAACTGGGACATGGACGTGTATACTACCGAGAGCGCATTTACCATCACACCTGCCGTTAAGGGTTCGTTTACATGGGAGGATACCAACTACCGCATGATTTTCACTCCCGAGGATGCCTACGACGTTAACACTGAGTACACTGTTACCCTCAAGAAGACTGCACAGCATGGCGGCGGCGCCGAGATGGCCAGTGACTTCACGTTCAAGTTCAAGACAACTAACCGCAACCACCTCGAGCCCATCGCAATCTTCCCCTACGAGAATGCTCCCGTACACTACCAGAGCGTTAACGTGGAACTGCGCGCCGACTCTCTGCTCAAGTCGCTCAACCTCTACACCTATTTCCATGTCCTCGACAAGGACGGTAATGAGGTGGGCATCAACAAGCGTAGCCTCAAGAACAATAAGAAGGGCGATGCCTACGGCTTCATCCGTATTCCTCTGTCGGGTACGCTCAATGTGGGCGAGACCTACACTCTCAAGGTGGATCAGGACGTTGCCGACACTGTTGGCATTCGTCTTGCAGCCCCCATTTCCTATGAGTTCCAGGCTGTGGACGCAAGTCTTGAGAAGGAAGGAACCGAACTCGTCAAGGAAATCGAGACTGCCGATGTGATGACTGCAGCTGGCAACTACGCAAGCGCAGCACTTACTGCTTCTACTACCAAACTGCTTGGCACAAAGTCGCTGCAGTGCAAGTATGGTTTTGACGGCATTGACGAGCCCTATGTGGCTCTTGACTTTGCCGAGATGCCTCAGACTACCTTCACCGGTAGCGACAGCATAGGTGTGCATCTGTGGGGCGACCTCAGCCACAACAAGGTTGTTGCTGTTCTCTCTCCCGTTGCAGCCGATGGCGATGCAATGGCAGCCCAAGCCGGCGACCTTGAGGTCCCGCTGGCCACTATCAATTTCCACGGCTGGCAATATGTTGCAGCAAGCGTTGAGGCTGGTAGCGCGACTTACCGTCTCAAGGGCCTCAAACTTGTGGGCGACAAGGATAACGTGATGGGACAGAGCGGCACATTGATCATCGACGACGTGCTCAAGAAGGCTGGAGAGCCCTCGGCTATTACCGATGTCGTGCTCAATGGCGTGAGCGTGGGTCCCAATCCCGCAAGCGACTATCTTGTTGCTACTGCCGACCATTATATCCAGGGCGTAGAACTCTATGACCTGCAGGGCAAGCTCATTGCCCGCAATGGTACAAACTACATCAACGTTGGCGGCGTAGCAAGCGGAGCCTACGTGATGAAGGTTTATGTCAACGGCCTTGCATCTACCCACAAGGTACTCGTTAAGCATTGATATAAAACTCCGATATAATATGTGCTGCCTCATCCGGTCGGGTGGGGCAGTGCTGTTTTTGTTTCCAAATGGAACATCTTCGACGTACAACCTACTGCGCAGGTTATCTCCCCAGGCGGGTCGCATATCCCCAGGTAGGTAGTTGAGATAGCACCAGAGGTGCGGCACATCGCTTCAGCGATATTAACCCCGGTTGCAGTGAGCAACAGCGAACGAAGGCCGGGGATATGGGATAGGAGATATGACGACACAGGGCAAGCGGGCTGAAAGTCCGCGACTTACCCCGGCTCATCTGTGTAGTTAGTACTATGCGTCAGGAAGACGCTACCTGCCCGAAATTGCAGGTGTGCCAAATAGAGGATTAGGTGTATTAACGGTAGTATAGATGAGTTAAATAATGTGTATTCTTGTAATAAATTAGTCATAATTACTTTGAAACTGGCCGATTTAGTATTATTTTTGCATTTGAAATCGACAAATATAGAGTGATTTTAACCCATGTTAACCTTTGATAGCTTACTATAACAAAACCAATGAGTAATAACCCCGAAATAAACGTAATAGGCGAGAGCAGTTCTACCCGTACCGAGTGGACACTGGTCGAGGGTGACAAAATCCTTGAGCATGCTTTTACCGAAGGCCTGAATCCATTCTTCCATTCACGTCGCGAGATATCACACAGCATCCGTTTGGAGTTGCCCGAGGCATTCTTCAAGCGCAGGTGGAATCATGTGTATTATTATGGTGCGGGTTGTAACAGTCCCGAGAAAAACAAGATAGTAGAGTCATCGCTGGTAGCTCAGTTCAAGACTCCCGTTACCGTTGAAAGTGACTTGCTGGGTGCTGCCCGCGGTTTGCTCGTTCATGAACCGGGCCTTGCGTGCATCTTGGGAACCGGTAGCAACTCATGCTTCTACGACGGACAGAATGTGGTGAAGAATGTGCGCTCGCTGGGCTTTATCCTTGGCGACGAGGGCAGCGGTGCTGCGTTGGGACGCATTTTCCTGGGCGATGCCCTCAAGAATGTGGCTCCGCGCGAACTCATCGAGGGTTTCTTCGAGAAATTCAAGGTAACTCCCGATACCATCATGGACGCCGTTTATAATAATGCATCGGCCAACCGCAACCTGCGCTCTTACTCGTTCTTCCTTGCCGACCACCTCGATAATGACTACGTTCACTCACTCATTTTCAATGAGTTCAATCGTTTCTTCGAGCGCAACGTGTGCCAGTATGACTATACCAAGTTCCCCGTGTGCTTCGTGGGCTCGGTTGCAACCACCTATAGCGACATCCTGCTCGAAGTGGCCAATAAGCACGGTATCACGGTGCAGAAGATTATACGCAGCAGTATGCCCGGCTTGGTTTCTTTCCATGCTACCGAAAGCGAATAAGACAGAGAAAAAACATAGATAGCCGAGAGGATGCACAATGCGTTGCATCCTCTTGTTTTTCTTGGCCGTAATTACATGATTTGTCAATAATATGCAGTACTGTGTGTTGTGTTATTCGCTTATTTTTTTTAATTTTGTATGTCAAAATAACATTTATGGTTTGTAAACCTTAAAACATCTGTATATGAATAAATTACTATCGGTTTTGTCAATGTTGGCATGTACGATTGCTGCCGTTGCTCAGACGAGTGACCTCGCCGGCCGTGTTTCGGCTATTGCCAATGCTACCCAGGAACATGACATGCTCATAGGCGAAGTCAAGGTGAAGTCTCTATCTTTGAGCGGTGATACGCTCAAGGTCGACTTTAACGAGAATTTCTCTTACAACTACCTCACTCCCGAGATGATTGAGCGTCTCAAGGCCGACATCAAGGCCGAGGCTGCCGGGGAGTGCAATGCCCGCGTGATAAGCATCACTGTAGAGGGCGATGCCGTGGAGAAATTTTTCTATGATTTCCCCAAGAGCCACGTTCGCCGGCATGAGGCATTCATTACCGAGAACGATCCTGCACGCCGTTACGCCAAGGGACTCGACGGCAACCTCATAGCGATGTGGCACAGCCATGGCCTGTATTACGAGCCCAAGATTAACTGCTGGGAATGGCAGCGTCCGCGCCTGTTCCAAACCATCGAGGACCTGTATCCCATGAGCTATGTGCTGCCCTACGTGATGCCCATGCTTGAGAATGCCGGTGCCTATGTGTTCAATCCCCGCGAGCGCGACCTGCACCACGAGGAGCAGATTGTGGATGCCGATGGAGGACTGGCACAGACATCCTACACAGAGAACAACGGCGCTAAGGCATGGAGCAATGCAGGCACAGGCTTCGCCTATAAGCAAGACACCTATAAGGACTTCGAGAACCCGTTTGCCGACGGCGCAGCCCGCCAGGTAGAGGTTGTGAAGAAGGGCGATGTGTCGACCGCGACCTACGATGTCTCCATGAAGCAAGCCGGCGACTTTGCCATCTATATCTCTTTCAAGACTCTTCCCAATAGCGTCAACGACGCGCAGTACACTGTGAATGCCAGCGGCATCACACGCTCTTTTACTGTGAACCAGCGTATGAGCGGCGGTGTGTGGGTATATCTGGGCACCTTCCCTCTCAAGAAAGGTCTCAACAAGAATGTTGTCGTCGTTTCCAACCTGAGCAAGTGCAAGGGTGGGGTGGTTACCACCGATGCCATAAAGGTGGGCGGTGGCATGGGCAACATTGCCCGCTGTGCCGCTCCCGCAACCGAGGAAAACATTGCCCGTGCAGGCAACTACAAGAACTGCCTGCAGAAGGAGGGCATCGACTACAAGTACATCACCAGCGGGTTCCCCCGATTTGTCGAGGGCTCGCGTTCCAACCTGCAGTGGATGGGCTTCCCCGACAGCGTGTACACACTCTCGCACGGCATCGCCGACTATCCCGACGACTTCCGCAGCCGCAGCGAGTGGGTGAACTACCTTGCCGGCGGTTCGCAGGCTATCCCTGGCCGCAAGGGCCTTAACATCCCTCTCGACTTGTCGTTTGCCTTCCACACCGATGCCGGTGTGACACAGGATAACGGCATCATAGGCACGCTGAGCATCTATCGTTCAAACGGTTTCGGCAAGTATGCCGACGGCACTCCCCGCATCATCTCGCGTTACCTTGCCGACATGGTAGGACGCCAACTCATTGACGATGCCCGTGCCAAGTTTGACCCCGCTTGGACCAATCGCGGACTGACACAGGAAAACCTCTATGAGATACGCGTTCCGCAGATTCCCGGCATGTTGCTCGAGTATCTGTCGCACCAGAATTTCTCTGATATGCGCCTCGGCCTTGACCCCGATTTCATCTTCTCGTCGAGCCGTGCCATGTACAAGGGTATCCTCAAGTTCATAGGCAAGCGCGACCATCGCGACGTGGTGGTGCAGCCGCTGCCCGTCAATTCGTTTGCCATCACTCCCCGTGACGGCGCGTTTGAACTTACATGGGCTCCCACGCCCGACAGCCTCGAGGTAACAGCAATGCCCACAAGGTATGTCGTTTGTGAGATGGTGGGCGGCAGTGTCGATGCGTTCAAGGACATCGCAGTGGTCGATCAGCCCCGTTACACCGTTACCGTGAGCGACAACAAGATACACAGTTATCGCATCGTGGCAATGAACGACGGCGGCCGCAGTTTCCCCAGCGAGGTGCTCTCGCTCGGTGTTGCCCCCGATAGCAAGGGCATGGTAATGGTGGTCAACGCCTTTACCCGCGTCAGCGCTCCCGACTGGATCGATGAGGGCGACATAGCCACCTTTACCGACGAGACCGATCACGGCGTGCCCTACATGCGTGGCATCAACTACATCGGTTCGCAGTACGAGAAGCGCCGCAGTGCAGGCTGGAGCGATGCCCGTGGCGGATTCGGCAGTTCGCACAGCGACAAGGAAGGCTGTGTGGTTGCCGGCAACACCTTCAACTATCCCATTAAGCATGGCAAGGCACTCATGGCTGCAGGTTACTCGTTTGTCTCGGCAAGCGCCATGGCGGTAGAGCAGGGCACAGCGCCTCTCACAGGCTACAAGGTACTCGATATCATTGCGGGCAAGCAGAAGGAAACCAAGGTTGCCCACGGCACTTATCCCAGCAAGTATAAACTCTTCTCTCAACCATTCATGGATGCTGTAGAGGCTGCGACCAAGCAGGGTACCGGTGTGATTCTCTCGGGTTCGTATGTGGCAAGTGATGTCTTTGACCACGCCACTCCCGACACTGCCCGCGTGAGGTTTGCCAGCGAAGTGCTGGGCTATAAGTGGGGCGGTAGCCAGGCATCGTGCAACGGCAGGGTTTACACTATGAATACCACCGCTAAGCAGGTTAAGGGCGATGAGGCCTATTCTTTCAGCCATACTCCCAACAGCAATGTCTACTGTGTGGAGTCGCCCAACTCTATATTCGCGGCCGACGGCAAGGGTTTCCCCTTCATGCGTTACAACGAGAACAACCGCAATGCCGCTATCTTGAGCGACCGTGGCGGTTACCGTACTGCTGTGCTTGGTTTCCCGCTTGAGGTGATAAAGAATGCCAAGAAATGCAATGCACTCATTAAGCAGATTCTCGAATACCTTGAGGCCGAGTAAGATGTTGCTATGTAGCATTTTTGTATAATAACCATAGTTTCGCGCCGGAGAAAAAGCTGGCGCGATTTTTTTTTGTTTTTTTGTGTTAGAATAAACATTTATTAGTATATTTACAAATTGTTTATAAGATGAAATAATTCAATAATAATCACAATATGAAAAAACTATTATCACTTTTGCTGTTCATTGCCGTAACCATGCCGGCATGGGCACTTGAATTCAGTGTCGGTGACTATGCTTACAAGACACAGGGCGATAATTCTGACCAGCTCTATTGCACGGGCTTCAGCACTACCGGTGCCGCCCAGTCGTCGGTCGCCGTTAAAATCCCTTATATGGTGACTTACAATGGTAAGACCTACTATGTAGAGAGTATTTCGGCTAACGCATTCCTGAACAAGACAAACATTGCAAGCGTTAATATCACGTATGGCGTGAAGCGCATCGGTGCTTCGTCATTTGCTGGATGCTCCAACATGACTTACCTGCGAATGCCCAGTTCTATTACCGATATGTACTCAACTTGTTTTGCCAATTGCGACAAACTTGAAACAGTATATTGGGCAAGTACAACGGGTTCACTTTACAATTGTACCTCCGACTGTTTCTCATCAAGCACAAGCCGCAAGCTCTACGTCAATTGGAATGCTGCGTATGACAATATTAAAAAAGCTGCTTTCTATCACAGCGGCGCATTCAAGACTATGGCTCACTCAAGCTATGCCTACGATATCTACATGAGCGACGGTACAATGGCGGTTGTGACCAAGGCGTCGACAAGCACAAGCGAGGACCATGAGTGTACAATCATCGGTTTTAACAAGTACGGTGGCGACGCAGGCGTATCATCGGGTATATACAAGCCCAGCAGTTATCATACTAAGCCCATTGGACAGGACCGTTATTTCAAGTATACCAGGGTAGCAACTCTTGCCTTCTCCGAGAATGAAGCCCTCACTCAGCTCGACCTGGTCAACCTTACCGCAATCAATAGCTTTGACGACGAATTTGCCGAGCTTTGTCCCAACCTCACCTATGTGCGTCTTGCATCGGGTTTAGTGGGCTACAAGGCATTCCAGGGCAATAAAGCCCTAACCAATGTTGTCCTTGACGGTGTCAAAACCATTAACGATCTTGCATTCTATAATTGCACAGCACTCACTTCCATCAATATCCCTGAGTCGGTTACATCAATTGGTACCACATTTGTGCACGGATGTTCTGCTTTGGAAAAGATTACTGTGGCCGCCAACAATCCAAAATACTCATCGGACGGCTATTGTTTATTTGACAAGAATAAAACATATTTGGTGCGTCTTCCCGAAGGTTATACTTCTTATAAATATACTACTCCGTTTTCGCTTGTTGGCATTTATAGTAATGCTTTCTACAATTTAGGTATTGCGAAAGAAATCTTCATTAACTATGGTTGTGAAACAATCGGTAGCTATGCTTTTGTAGGTTCCAAGAATCTTCGTCGCATTGACATTCCTTCATCGGTTTCTGATATGGGTGTAGGTCTGTTCAACGGCTGTACAGGACTCACCGATTTGTATGTGAATTGCGATACAATGCCTGCTATCAACAAGAGTCTTTTGTTTGATGGCGCTGCTAATCCTAACCTGTATGTTCAACGCAAGAATTGCGGCACCACATACCTTGAATCCTTAGGCTGGACCAGTTTCAAGTCGGTCAACTACGACGGTGTGTGCGCTGCCGATTATTATTACTTGAACAACGGTTACACAGTCTCATCAACCAAGCCGGTCACCATAAGCGGTGTTTCCTTCACTGGTGGTACGTGCCGTGTGGTTCGCGGGTACTTGCATAACAATGTGAGTGGTGATGTCTTCATTCCCGTAGGCCTCACTCTGGCCGGTAAGACATTTGCCGTGACCGAAATTGAAAATTATGCATTTGATACCAAAAATACGTTCAATGTCACAGGTTGCAAGCTTGTCAGGTCAGTGGGATCAGGTGCATTTGAAGGTCAGCCCATTACAAGCATTGTGTTGCCCGCGGTTGATGAAATCGGCAATAATGCGTTCGACGGCTGTACTTCTCTAACTTCGGTTACTTGGGGCAGCAACCTCAGGATTATATATGGAAATGCGTTCCGCAACACCGCAATCACCGGTGATATTATATTGCCTTACGGATTTACAGCACTGTATGGCAATGCATTCTATGGCGTCAAGAGCAAGAAGATTCTAATCCCAAGTTCTACAACCACCCTAAACGCAAAAGCCTTCACAGGAATGTCATCATTGACCGAACTGATAATAAACCAGGGATATTTCCAAAACCAGACATTTGATTTCACAGGAGTGCCCACTTCATGTTATGTGAGAGTACCGGTTGCCTGGCAGGAATATGCTAAGGTCCATAGCGACTGGAAGCGATTCACCAACATCTATGCCGGAGCCTACGACTTCTGCCAGGGTGGCCCCTCCAAGATGACAAGCAACCTCTATAAGATGACTGTCACCAGCAATACCCCTGTTTCTAAAGACGGCGTGACCTATTATGACGGTACTGCTAAGTATGTCTACAATGCACAGATGAGCCGTGGCACGGCGTTTTATGCCAATATGTATGAGACCGACGAAATGCTTGGCGGTAATAAAAAGTACCTCATCACCGAGATAGGCGACAGCTGCCTGAACGGTTCGGCTGTTGAAACCGTATCGCTTGATGGCGCTACCTATCTCGAGAGAATTGGTAAAAAAGCATTTGGCGGTACTACTATCCGCTCGATTACCGTTCCCGAGAACTGTACGAAATTTGGCAAAGAGGCATTCAGCAATGCCACATCGCTCAAGGAACTCACCATCATGGGTGATAAGTCACACTCATGGGATGGACAGTTCGTTGGTAATAACGCAAGCGACTTTACTATGTACATCAATTTCTATAGTGTTAGAGGCTACTTGACTTCAAATTTGAAGGATTGGGTATTCAGCGGTACTACCAACATGGTTAAAGACCATGTGGCACCCTATATCAAGGCAACAGGCACAACCCAGCAGCTTGGTCAGTTAATGCCCCTCGACTTTGCTTCAAGCGGTGTTAAGGCTTATGTTGTGACAGGTTATAATAGCACCGAAACCGCTAATACCAAGGAGGTTACTGCTGTTCCTGCCAATACGGGTGTTATCGTTACCGGCCTTACAGAAGGTAACATCTACAAGATTAAGCGCGCTCCGGCTTCAACAACCTATTACGGCTCAAACTATCTGGTTTCTACAGCCGATGCATCGGTCGACATACACTCAATTGACGGTGGATACTATTGGGACCGTGCTCAGACTAAGTTTGTGAAGCCCACCTCGTTGTTTAACTCAGGCGTAGGCCGCAGCTACCTCAAGTTACCGGCAGGCCTTCCCAGTGAGTATTACCTTGATATCTTCAAGCCTGCTGGCGTTAAGGGCGACGTGGATGGTAACGGCGTGGTCGACATCACCGATGTCAATATCATCATCAACATCGTGCTGGGCAATGATAGCGCAAGCAACTACGGCGGCCGTGCCGACGTTACAGAAGATGGCACTGTCGACGTGAGTGACATCAACGCTGTGCTTAACATCATCCTCGGCACATAAAAGGTTAAAAGGTTAATGGGTTAAGAGGTTAATTCTCTCGCAGAACCCGCAGATTTTTGAACTGAAAGAAATTATTCAAAATTAGGATAAATTTGGCTTCGCGCTGGTGGGTGCACCGGCGCGGAGTTTTTTTTGACTAAAAGAACAAAAAGACCAAATAATTTGTTTAATCTGTTTAATCTGTGGTTAAATAGATTTTGACTAAAAGAACAAAAAGACTATATAATCTATACTCCTTATGTAGCCTATTTGGCCTATGTGGCTTATAAATACTATCTTATAATAATTATAGACTTCGCGCTGGCGGTATCGCTGGCGCGAGTTTTTTTATAATGAAGAGTAATATGTTGATATTTAGTGTTTTACTGTCGCGACATGATGTCCTGAATGATGATTTCGTTTTTCTTTAGGATTTTGCCTTTTTTTGTGCTTTTTTTTTCGCGTTACTTATTGTGTTTTTTATTAGTAGTTTTTTTTATTGTTTGATTACGTTTTATATAGCCGTCTTTTAAACTTGAAAATGTATTTTTGCCGACGATTACACCTTATAAACCCTAAAAATGTGTAGTTAAATATTAAAAAATGTTGAGTTAAGGAAATTGGTGGCAAAATTGTTTTTTCAATAGAAATGTTTGTAGTATTTTTGTACTGAGTTATGCTGTGCCGTTTTATATAAAACGGGCATAGTGTGTGACAAACTGTATAACAGACTGAAAAACTAAGTATGAATAATTCAATCAAAAGGCTTGCTATGGCAGCTGTCGTGTTTATGACATGCGGCATGGCTATGCAGGCTCAAGAGGTCACTGCTGACATGAAAGCAAGCGTTCAGCAGGTAGTGGAAAACTGTTTACCCGAACACATGGTAATAGGCAAGCTTAAAGTTCAAGATGTAACACTCGTTCAAGACACCGTAAAGGTGAACCTGAGTGAGAACTTTGGCGACATTCCCTTCACCCCCCAGTCAATCGACAAGCTTGAAAGCGATATTAAGACCGCAATGGGCGCTCCGTTCTATAACTACAACGTGGAGTTGCTCATCGCTGGCTCGGACATCGACAATTATTTTACCAACTATGAGACCGCTTACAAGCGTACTCACACTCCGTTTATCACCGAGATAGATCCCACCCGTCACTACAAGAAGGCACTCGACGGCAACATCATTGCACTGTGGCCCAGCCACGGCTGGTACTTCGAGAACAAGCTCAACCGTTGGGAGTGGCAGCGTGCCCGCATGTTCCAGACCGTTGAGGACATGTACACCCACAGTTATGTGCTTCCGTTCCTCATGCCCATGCTTGAGAATGCCGGTGCCTATGTGTGGGACGCACGTGAGCGCGACACCCACAACTTCGGCGCAGTTGTCGACAACGACGGCGGTGAGGCTCAGCAGGGCTACCGCGAGGTAGTGGGCGACAAGAAGTGGGAGAGTGGCGCCGAGGCTGGTTTCGCCTATGCACGCCCCACTTACAAGGACTTTGAGAATCCGTTTGCCGAGGGTACATTCCGCCAGGTAGCGGTTGCCAAGGATAAGAAGAAACTCTCGACAGCCCACTGGGACGTGGATATGCCCGAGGCTGGCGACTATGCACTTTACATCAGCTACAAAACTTTGCCCAAGAGCGTTAAGGATGCCCATTACACCATCAATTGCGCTGCAGGAGCCAAGCAGTTTATCGTTGACCAGACCATGGCTGGCGGCGTTTGGGTTTATGTGGGAACTTTCCCCCTCAACAAGGGCGTCAACAAGGATGTGGTTGTGCTCAACAACCTGAGCAATACCAAGGACGGTGTCGTTACTGCCGACGCGATTCGCGTGGGTGGCGGTAAGGGCATTATCGAGCGTCGCGTGGCTCTGCCCACCGACGAGAACAAGGCTATGGCTGCCGAGCAGGGCAACGAGAAGTGTCTGGGCAAGGAAGGAGTCGACTACAAGTATGTGGGCAGCGGCGAGCATCCCTGGTTCCACCTGGGCGCACGCTACAACATGCAGTGGTCGGGCTTCCCCAAGGAGGTTTACTCTCCCTCTAACGGCATCAACGACTACACCGACGACTACAAGAACCGCGGTGAGTGGGTCAACTATCTGGCTGGCGGCAGCGACGTACTCCCCAATGCCAAGGGTCTCAACGTGCCCGTTGACCTGTCGTTCTGCCTCCACACCGATGCAGGTACAACTCTCAACGACGACATCATAGGCACACTGCTCATCTACAGCACACGCTCTAACGGCAAGAATTTCGCCAAGTATGCCAACGGCACTCCCCGTGAACTCTCGCGCCAGTATGCCAACCTTGTGTCGACCGAAATCGTGAACGACATCCGCGCTAAGTATGAGCCCAACTGGAGCCGCCGCGGCATGTGGGACAAGACCTACTACGAGGCTCGCGTTCCCGAGGTTCCCGCAATCCTCATCGAGTTGCTCTCGCACCAGAATTTTGCCGACATGAAATATGGTCTGGACCCCAACTTCCGCTTCGACGTGAGCCGTGCCATGTACAAGGGCATGCTCAAGTTCATCGCACAGCGCGACCACCGCGACTATGAGGTTCAGCCCCTTCCCGTCAACTCATTTGCCATCATCCCCGTTGTCGATGCACGCGGCAGTTTCATCTTGACATGGAAACCTACCGACGACCCATTGTGCGACAAGGCCGAGGCAAAGAAATACATCGTGTGCGAGCGCGTGGGCGACGGCGCCTTCAAGGAGATTGCCGTTGTCAATGCTCCCCAGTACCTTGCCAAGGTCGATGATAACGAGGTGCACAGTTACCGCATCATCGCCGTTAACGACGGTGGACGCAGTTTCCCCAGCGAGACTCTGTCACTGGGTATGGCATTCGGCAGCAAGGGCACTGTGATGGTTGTCAACTCATTCACCCGCGTGAGCGGCCCCGACTTCCTTGAGGGTCAGCAGTGGGCTGGTTTCCTCGACGACAAGGACCACGGTGTTCCCTACATGAAGCAGATTAACTACATCGGTGCGCAGAACGAGTTCCGCCGCGAACTTCCCTGGCGCGACGACGATGCAACCGGTTTCGGTTCATGCAAGGCCGACCACGAGACCGACGACTTTATCGCAGGTAACACATTCGACTATCCCGCGGTTCATGGCCAGGCTATCATGAAGGCCGGTTACTCGTTCATCTCGTGCAGCGTTGCAGCGCTCGAGGCCGATGCTTCACTCCTCAACGGCTGCCACATGGTCGATGTTATCATGGGTAAGCAGAAGGAGACTACCATAGGCCGCGGCGCAATGCCCTCGCGCTACAAAGCATTCACCGAGGGACTGATGAAGGCCCTCACGCTCTACACCCAGGCTGGTGGCAGCGTGTTCCTGAGCGGTTCGTTTGTAGCAACCGACATCTGGGACAAGAAGGCTCCCGTTCAGGCCGAGAAGGACTTCGCACAGAACGTGCTGGGTTATACCTACCTTGACGGCGATGCAACCGCTACCGGCGAAGCCTACAGCGTTACCACCGTGAACAATCCCGGCAGCATGCCCGACGGCATGAAGTACACCTTTGTGAACCAACTCAACAACAAGATATATGCGGCCGAGTCGACCGACGCTATCAAGGCAAGCGATGCCAAGGGTAGCACATGGCTGCGCTACAGCGAGAACAACAAGCCTTGTGGAGTGGTTAGCGACCGCGGCAACTACCGCACTGTGGTGATGGGCTTCCCCTTCGAGGTTATCCCCTGTGAGAAGCAGCGCGCGAGCCTGATGGCCGACATCATCAAGTGGACAATGCGCGAAGAGTAATATCGACACAAAAGTATAAACTAAAATAAAACTCTATGATTAATTGTTTTGTAAAGTTCTCAAGTATGGAGCAGGCCCGCAACATTGCCGGGCAACTGCTGGCAAGCGACCTGGTGGGCAGTGTTGACTTCCTGGTGACAGGCGATGTAGACCCTGCATGGCAAGACGAGTTGCCCTCTTGTGGATTTTACTGTATAGACAGCGTTAACAGCAGTGCTACGATGCGCACTATTGCGAGTGCCGCTTCGGGCAAGTACACTTTGCTTTACACTAAGGATGACGAACTCCAGTTGGGATACAAGGCAGTCGAGCGCTTTGTGCGCCTTGCCGAGGATTCTGGGGCAGGAATGCTCTACAGCGACCACTATGTGATCAAGCAGGGCAAGCGTTCTAAGGCTCCGGTAATCGATTACCAGATGGGTAGCCTGCGCGACGAGTTTGACTTTGGCTCAGTGCTAATGTTCGACACTGCTGCAATGAAGGAAAGCGCTCTGCGCATGAGCGGAGACTACAAGGCTGCCGGCCTCTACGACCTGCGCCTCAAACTCTCGCAGAAGTATGCCGTGGAGCACATCAACGAGTACTTATACACCGATGTTGAGCACGACCTGCGCGCAAGCGGTGAGAAGATATTTGACTACTGTGACCCTCGCAACGTTGAGTCGCAGAAGGAATTTGAGGCGGCATGTACCGCCCATCTCAAGGACATAGGCGCTTACCTCAGTTACGACATGTTCACCCCCGAGTGCGACAAGGTCGTGTGCTACGAGGGAGGCGAGTCGCAGTGGCCGGTAGAGTGCACGGTGATTATCCCGGTGCTCAACCGCGTGCGTGTCATCAAGGATGCCATCGACAGCATCCTCATGCAGGAGGCCGACTTTAAGTTCAATGTCATTGTGGTTGACAACCACTCGACCGACGGCACCACACAGGCTATTG
>DCGA01000133.1:25255-32865 GCA_002314465.1 bacterium UBA1790
ACATCATCCCCGAGCGCGACGACCTGGGCATAGGCGGCTGCTGGAACCTGGCGGCGTTTGACGACCGTGCCGGCCGCTTTGTCATGGGTCTCGACAGCGACGACCTCTTTGCGACACCCCATGTGCTGCAGACCATGGTCGACAAGTTCAAGGAGGGCGACAACGCCATGGCTGGTCCTGCAATGGTTGTTGGCTCATACAAGGTGGTGAACGCCGACCTCGAGGAGATTCCCCCCGGTGTGATAGACCATCACGAGTGGACTCCCGACAACGGCCGTAACAACCTGTTGCGCGTCAATGGCATCGGCGGTCCGCGTGCTTTCTATACACCCGTATACCGCGACATCGTGCTGCCCAACACTTGCTACGGCGAGGACTACGGCATGGCAATGCTCATCTCGCGCAACTATCCCATCGACCGCGTGTGGGACGTGATGACACTGGCACGCCGCTGGGACGACAACACCGATGCCAACCTTGACATCGACCGCGAGAACGCCAACAACCTCTACAAGGATCGTCTGCGCACCTGGGAGGTTAAGGCTCGAATTGCACAGAACAAGAAAAAATAACATAATACATTTAACTCATTAAAAAACAAATCATGGGAAGAATTAATTGCTTCATTCCTTTTGCTAACGCCGCTCAGGCTCAGGCAACAATCGAAGGCCTTAAGGCTAACGCACTCGTAAACAAAATCTATCTGCTCGCCAACGCTGAGGCCGAGGGTACTGTAGAGGGCTGCGAGGTTATCAACATCAACAACCTCACATCAACCGCTACAATGAAGGCTATCGCCGAGAAGGCCGACGCCGACTTCGCTATGGTTTACACTAAGTATGTAAGCCTCAAGTTTGCTCCCTTCGCAATCGAGCGTTTCGTATCTCTGGCTCAGGACAGCCAGGCTGGTATGCTCTATGCCGACCACTACAACGTAACCGACAAGGGTGCCGACAAGGCTCCCGTTATCGATTACCAGTATGGTAGCCTCCGCGATGACTTCGACTTTGGTTCAGTTCTCTTCTTCTGCTCAACTTGCCTTAAGAAGGCTGCCGCAGCCATCAAGTCTGAGTATGAGTTCGCCGGTCTCTACGACCTGCGCCTCAAGCTGTCTCAGTTCGCCGAGATTTGCCACATCAACGAGTTCCTCTACAGCGACGTAGAGCTTGACACCCGCAAGAGTGGTGAGAAGATTTTCGACTATGTTGATCCCCGCAACCGTGGCCGCCAGATTGAGATGGAGGCTGCCTGCACCGAGCACCTCAAGGAAATCGGTGGTTACCTCGCTCCCGTTAAGGAAGACGGTACCCCCAACTTCAAGCACATTGAGTTCAACCAGGGCGAGTTTGAGGTAGAGGCTACAGTGATGATTCCCGTGCGAAACCGCATCCGCACCATCAAGGACGCTATCGACAGCGTATTGATGCAGAAGACCAACTTCAAGTTCAACCTCATGGTTGTTGACAACTGGTCGACCGACGGTACTCGCGAGGCTATCGCTGCCTACACCGACGAGCGTCTCATCCACATCATCGCCGACTATCACGACATGGGTATCGGTGGTTACTGGAACCTTGCCGCTCACCACGAGAAGGCTGGTAAGTTCATCGTTCAGCTCGACAGCGACGATATGTACAAGGACGAGAACACCCTGCAGACTATGGTCAATGCTTTCTACGAGCAGAATGTTGCTATGGTAGTGGGTACTTACATGATGACCGACATCGACGGCAACATGATTGCCCCGGGTATCATCGACCACAAGGAGTGGACTCCCGAGAACGGTCGCAATAACGCTCTCCGCATCAACGGCCTCGGCGCTCCCCGTGCTTTCTACACTCCCGTTCTGCGCGACGTTAAGATTCCTAACACCAGCTACGGTGAGGACTACGCTCTGGGTCTGAACATCTCTCGCGTTTTCCAGATTGGCCGTGTTTATACTCCCGTTTACATGTGCCGTCGTTGGGACGACAACAGCGATGCATCGCTCGACGTTGATAAGATGAACCGCAACAACCTGTACAAGGATCGCATCCGCACCTGGGAACTCCAGGCTCGCGTTGCTATGAACAAGAAGTAATCATTACTTAATTCTCGACACTATCATTCATGCTTCAACGCGTAAATGACTTAATAGACCGCCAGCTCAGCGACTGGGGTACCGCACGGGACAACTATGCGGCCCTCGGTCGCGTGCGCTTGCGCGGCTTTGAGCTCAACGAACGCAGCGAGGTGGTACTGCAGTTTAACCCCGAGCGCAAGCGCTCGTCGGGTGCCCGTGTCGATGCTGCGTCGCTTGCTGCCCGCAAGTGTTTCCTGTGCGGTGAGAACCAACCCGCCGAGCAGGAGAAGATAGAGTGGGAGGGACGTTACAAGATTCAGGTCAACCCTTATCCCATCTTCCCCAGTCATCTTACCATCTCGGCTATTGAGCACACACCGCAGGAGGTGGGCCGTCGCATAGACGACATGCTCGACCTGGCTCGCGAACTCAGCGATTTCGTCCTTTTCTATAACGGACCGCGCTGCGGAGCCTCGGCGCCCGACCACATGCACTTCCAGGCAGGCAACAAGGGATTCATGCCCCTGTGCGACGAGGTTATGGACGAGAGCCTGTGGACCATGGAGCAGCGGTTGCTCGACAGCAAGGAAGGTTTCCTGGGATTCACCGGCCAATTGGGTCGCAACCTCTTCTTCATCAAGGCGAGCGAGAGGGTAGTGGCATCGTTGCTGTATGCAAGGCTGCAGCTTGCCATGCTCATGGCAAGTGACAACACCGCCGAGGAACCCATGCAGAACATCCTGTGTTGGTATGAGGACGGAAACTACTGTGTAGTGGTATTCCCGCGCGCGAAGCATCGCCCCGATTGTTACGGCGAGGGTGAGGGACAGTTCCTCATCAGCCCTGCATCGGTCGATATGGGCGGCGTGTGGGCAGTACCCGTCGAGAAAGATTACGAAACCATCACGGTGGAGCAGGTGCAGGCCATCTACGACGAACTGTGCCTCGACAATGCCGGTATGGCACGAATTATTGAATTATTAATACAACAAAAGTAAACAAATAAACTATTATGTGTGAAGTACCACGAGTGAGAGTGGGTGTAATGAGTGAACCCGCCATCGATTTTATCCTTAACAATGACTATAAGCTGGGCGACAAGACTATCACTGGCGCACAAAGCGTGAAGTGTGTCGACGGCAAGGTCGAGTGGAACGGTGTGCAGTATGACGACCTGCTCTTTGAACCCGTAAACGAGGCAACCGATTCGTTTACTCTGTGCGATGTTACCATCGGCGTGAGTTTCCACTGGCGCCGCAAGGAGAACCAGACCTTCCGTGGAGCGCTTCACATCATCGTGGAGGACGACAAACTCACAACTGTCAACATCCTCTCGGTAGAGGAGTATCTGCTCAGCGTTATCTCAAGCGAGATGAGCGCTACCGCATCGCTCGAGTTGCTCAAGGCCCATGCAGTGATTTCGCGCAGTTGGCTCCTTGCCCAGATTAATCCCGAAAAGACAGTTGCTTCTTGCAGCTGCAGCGACCATCCCCGCTATCGCGAACTCGCGGCTTGCAACACTACCGGCGAACTCGTGAAATGGTGGGACCACGACGACCACAAGAACTTTGACGTGTGTGCCGACGACCACTGCCAGCGCTATCAGGGTATTACCCGTGCTAGCACCGAGACAGTGCGCGAGGCAATCAAGGCTACATGGGGCCAGGTGCTCATGCATGGCGGCCTGTTGTGCGATGCTCGCTTCTCTAAGTCGTGCGGCGGTGTGTACGAGGAGTTTGAAAACTGCTGGGAACCCCGTCACCACGACTACCTTGTTGCCCGTCGCGACGGAGAGAACGAGATGGACTTCCCCGATCTCACTCGCGAAGACAACGCTGCCGAGTGGATTCTCTCGGCTCCCAAGGCTCATTGCAACACCAACGACAAGGAAATCCTGTCGCAGGTGCTCAATGACTATGACCAAGAAACTACCGACTTTTACCGCTGGTCGGTTGAATACAGCGGTGAACAACTTGCCGACCTCATCAAGCGTCGCACCGGCGACGACTACGGTCGCATCATCGACCTCCAGCCCGTGGCTCGCGGAACAAGCGGCCGCCTTTACAAACTCAAGGTGGTAGGCGAGAAGATGACACGCACCATAGGCAAGGAACTCACAATACGCTACGCACTCAGCGAGAGCGCATTATACAGCTCGGCATTTGTTGTCGAGCGACACGACATCGATGCCGACGGTTATCCCGCTAAGTTTGTCCTGCGTGGCGCTGGCTGGGGCCATGGCGTGGGTCTGTGCCAGATAGGTGCCGCAGTGATGGGCGCCAAGGGCTACGACTACAAGCAGATTCTGCTCCACTACTTCATCGGTGCCGACATCGACAAGCAGTATTGATACTAATAAACCGAAACAAAACAAAAAAACTAAACAGATATGGATGCAACTAAACAGAAAAGTCCCTGGTGGTGGGTACCCACATTGTACTTCGCCGAGGGCGTACCTTACTTTGTAGTAAACAATATCTCGGTGATGATGTTCACCAAGATGGGTGTACCTAACGGCGACATGTCGTTCTTCACCACATTGCTCTATTTCCCTTGGTTCCTCAAGGGTATATGGAGTCCCGTAGTCGACGTCGTTAAGACCAAGCGTTGGTGGATTGTGGCAATGCAGATTCTCATGACCGCCATGATGATTGCGCTCACAGTTACACTTCCCAAGCCCGAGGTTGTTGCCGGACAGGAAACCTCTATCAGCATCTTCTGGTTTACTCTGGTTCTGTTCATCATTGCAGCATTTGCATCGGCAACCCACGATATTGCCGCCGACGGCTACTACATGCTGGCTCACAGCCCGAGTAGTCAGGCTGCGTTCATCGGCATCCGCAGTGTCTTCTACCGTGTTGCTTCGGTATTTGGCCAGGGCGTTCTCGTGTTCATCGCTGGTGTTGTTGAGACTAAGACAGGCGATATCCCCTGGTCATGGCAGGTAACACTGGGTGTGGCTGCGGCTATATTCTGCTTAATTACTCTGTATCATACATTTACACTGCCCCGCAGTGCCGATGACAAGCCCCGCATCGATGCCGATGCTGCAGGTTCGGCAAAGGCTAACCTTGTAGAACTCGCCAACTCTTTCAAGACATTCGTGCAGATGCCCGGCGTACTCCTGGCTATCGCATTCATGCTGCTTTATCGTCTTCCCGAGGGCTTCCTCATCAAGTTGTGCCAGCCTTTCTTGGTTGATGCTAACGGTTTGAACCTGCCCACCGAGGTTGTAGGTACAGTATACGGTGTGTTCGGTGTTCTCGCGCTGCTGCTCGGTGGTATCCTTGGTGGTATCTACTCATCTAAGGTAGGTCTCAAGAAATCGCTGTGGGTGATGGCTGCGTTCATGACTCTGCCTTGCCTCACATTCGTATATCTGGCAATTGCTCAGCCCACCAATCTGGTTGTAATCACAATTGCTCTGTGCATTGAGCAGTTTGGCTACGGCTTCGGCTTTACCGCCTATATGCTTTACATGATGTACTTCAGCGAGGGCGAGTTCAAGACTTCGCACTATGCTATCTGCACAGCGTTCATGGCGCTCAGTATGATGCTCCCCGGCTTCGTTGCAGGTTACATCCAGGAGGCTATCGGCTACGTCAACTTCTTCTGGATGGTAATGGTATGCTGCTTTGCAACCCTGCTTGTTACTTACTTCGTCGACAAGAAGATTGACCCCAACTACGGCCGCAAGTAACCGATAGAATAAACATCAGATTAAATTAATAGTATACAACAATAATAAACAACAGATTAATCTGATTATTCTGATTTTCAATTATGGAAAATATTGATAAGGATTATTTTCTTCAGGAAGAGACATACAAAATAAGGGGCTGCTTACTGAATGTTCATAGCGGCTTGGGATGTGGATTCTTGGAGAAAGTATACCAAGAGGCAATAGAGATAGAGCTTAAGCGTTCTGGAATTCCTTACCAACGCGAAGCGAAATTGGCTATTCAGTATCGTGGTCAAACCTTATCACAGGAATATGTTGCTGATTTTATTTGTTATGATAAGATTATAATTGAAGTAAAAGCGGTCTCCGTAATTAATGAGATGCATAGAGCACAGGTATTCAATTACCTAAAGGCGACAAATATGGATCTGGGATTACTCGCTAATTTTGGAGAAAAGTCATTAAATGTTGAGCGCTTGTTTAATTATAGAAAATATAATATCAACAAATAAATCAGAGAAATCAGATTAATCCGTAGTTTTAAAAATACTCAATCAAGGAGAAATCAGATTAATCCGTAGTTTTTTAGAATAATATGAAGAAGATTTTTGCAACTATATTGGCAGTGTGTGTGTTGGCGGTTAGTGCCAATGCACAGAACTGCTGTGGCTCTACAGCAAACTGTGGCGATGCTGCCAAGGTTAAGCCTGGTGTAGAGGTACTGCGCGACGGTGGCTTCAAGGTGCTTGAGGGTAAGCGTGTGGGACTGGTGACCAATCCCAGCGGTATCGACAACAACCTCAAGAGCACTGTAGACATCATCAACGAGGCAGGCAACTGCAAACTCGTGGCACTTTATGGTCCCGAGCACGGTGTGCGTGGCAACGCTCATGCTGGCGATGCTGTGGGCGACGCTGTCGACCCCAACACAGGCATTAAGATGTATTCGCTCTATGGCAAGACCCACAAGCCCACTGCCGAGATGCTCAAGGACATCGACGTGCTGGTCTATGACATTCAGGACATAGGCTGCCGCAGTTACACTTTCTATGCTACCATGGGTGTGTGCATGGAGGCGTGTGCCGAGCAAAACAAGGAATTCGTTGTCCTTGACCGTCCCAACCCGCTGGGTGGCAACAAGGTAGAGGGTAACCTCGTCGAGGACGGTTACTTCTCGTTCGTGAGCAAGTATGCCATTCCTTACCTCTATGGACTCACTCCCGGCGAACTCGCTCAGTACCTTAATGGCGAGGGTGTTATCAGCAAGAAGGCTGGTAAGGACTGCAAACTCACAGTCGTTCCCATGGAAGGCTGGAAGCGCAGCATGAAGTTCCGCGAGACCGGTATGCCCTGGGTAGCTCCTTCTCCCCAGATTCCTAATCCCGAGAGCGCTTGGTTCTATCCCGTGTCGGGCGTTATAGGTGAACTTTACATCTTCAACACCGGCATTGGCTACACATTGCCTTTCGAGACCTTTGCTACATCATGGATCGATGCCGACAAGTTGTGCGAGAAGATGAACGCACTCAACCTGCCCGGCATTAAGTTCCGCCCCATCAACTACAAGCCTTTCTACGACCTCTCGTGGGTTGTTGAGAAGGAAAAGGGCAAAGAGGTACACGGTGTGCAGACCTACATCACCGACTTTGATGCAGCCAATCTTACCCTCACCCAGTTCTACTTCCTGCAGGTTGTTCATGAGATGTATCCCGATGTAACTCTGTTTGACCAGAATCCCAAGCGATTCGGCATGTTCGACAAGGTGTGCGGCACCAAGGAGATTCGCGAGCGTTTCTCTAAGCGTTACAAGGTTGAGGACATCAAGGACTACTTCAACAAGGACACCGAAGCCTTCAAGGCAAAATC
>DCGA01000133.1:32890-33033 GCA_002314465.1 bacterium UBA1790
CTACAAGTAATATATAATTAATGTAGTCTAATAACTAAGAGTTATGACCGAACGGTATAATGAATATGTGAAGCGCATAGGTGCGTTCATCGACAAGGACCGCATCTACACCGACGACTTGAGAGTGCTCGCATGGGGCACCG
>DCGA01000133.1:33054-33381 GCA_002314465.1 bacterium UBA1790
CCGACGTCTGCCACAGGTGGTTGTGCGCTCACGCAATGAGCAAGAGGTGGCCCAGTTGCTGGGTATTGCCCACGAGATGCGTCTGCCGGTAACATTCCGTGCAGCAGGTACTTCACTGTCGGGACAGACCGTTACCGACAGCATCCTCATCGTGGCGGCTAAGAACTGGGAGAACTATACCATCTCGCCCGATGCCACACAAATCAAGCTCCAACCGGGTATTGTGGGACGCCATGTCGACGACATCCTGGCTCCGCTGGGACGCACTTTCGCTCCCGACCCCGCTTCTAAGAGTTCGGCTATGGTGGGCGGCATCGTGATGAACAA
>DCGA01000065.1:0-5305 GCA_002314465.1 bacterium UBA1790
AGGCCCCATGGCTCCCGACAAGGCTTTCCGTCTTGCCGAGAAACACCTGAGCGCACTCGACCACCCGCTGGCGAGGACACAACCCAGGGTAGCACCCGCACCGCTGGCACCGCAGCACCGCGAGATAGAGATGGGCGCCCATCAAGCCCACACCATCGTGGGAGCGCAACTGCCCGGCATGGGACACCCGCTGCGATTTGCCATGGCGCTGCTCAACAATCTGCTGGGAGGACCGGGCATGAACTCGCTGCTCAACGTCAACCTGCGCGAGCGCCGGGGGTATGTCTACACCGTGGAGTCATCGGTCACCCAGTTTACCGACTGCGGTCTCTTTGAGGTGTATCTGGGCTGCGACTACAGCGACGTTAAGTCGAGCATCAAGGTCATTGACCGCCTTACGCGCGACCTCGCCGCCAAGGGACTCACGCCCCACCAACTCGAGGCTTGCAAGAAGCAATACTGCGGCCAACTCACCGTAGCGGCCGACAGCACCGAGTACCTTGCGCTCAACGCAGGCAAGAACCTGCTGCGATATGGCTCGGTATCGACCGTGCAGCAAGCGGTGGAACGCATCATGGACGTCACAGCCGACCAACTGCGCGAGGCTGCAGCGCTCATCACAATGCCCCACTGCTCGGTACTCACCTTCAAGTAACGCCTAAAAGTGACCGATTTTGCACTTTTTGCCCCTTTTATTTGTAAATAAGGTGGAAATGTACTATTTTCGTAGGTTGAAAATTAACTATAACAAAAATACTATTATATGAACGACGTAAAATTTTATCTCGACGCAGCCGATGAGAAAATGCAAGAGGCTATCATGTATCTTGACGACACTCTGGCTCACATCCGCGCAGGCAAGGCCAACGTGAAGATTCTGGACAGCATCCGCGTAGAATACTATGGCAGCAAGGCTCCCATCAGCAACGTTGCAAACATCAGCACACCCGACCAGCGCACCATCGCCATCACCCCGTGGGAAAAGAGCATGTTCCGCGTGATCGAAAAGGCTATCATTGACTCTAACGTAGGCATCATGCCCGAAAATAACGGTGAGGTTATCCGCCTCAACATCCCCCCATTGACCGAGGAACGCCGCAAGCAGCTCGTTAAGGACAGCAAGGCCGAGAGCGAGAAGGCACGCGTGAGTGTGCGCAACGCTCGCCGCGAGTGCATCGACGGTCTCAAGAAGGCCATCAAGGAAGGCATGAGCGAGGACGTTTCTAAGGACGGCGAAGACATGGTTCAGAAGATGCACGACAAGTACATGAAGAAAATCGACGAACTCTTCGCAGCCAAGGAAAAAGAAATCCTTACCGTGTAATCGTTACCCCGAGCACATAAGGCAAATCATAACATCGCGCCGGCCACTGGGCTGGCGCGTTTTTTGTCTCCGAGGGCCTGCCGGGCTCTTGCCGGGCTTAAAGTTATTTGTCACAAAATGCCTTAATTATTTTCACACTTGGAGAATTTATCGTATATTTGCACGTTGAAAAGTTATGTAAGGGACTCACTGTGACGCATTTTGCGTCGGGAGGGCTCCTTGTGTTGCAGTCTAACATTGTGTACTGCAGCAACTTAGCGCGTGAAAATATAAACAATAACAATTAATAACAAACAAAACAAATGCAAACTAAAGGTTTTATTAAAGTCATTACTTTTGCGCTGATTTTGATTTGTGCTTTCTATCTGTCGTTCACATTTGTGTCTAATCACTACCAGAACGTAGCAGAGCAGAAGGCGCTTGCTGCTGCAGGCATCAAGACTCCCGACACTTCTAACGAGAAGTATCGCGCAGCGCTCAACGAGTACATGGACTCACTCGGAAAAGAGACAGTTTACCTTAACTACTACACTTTCCAGAAAGTACGTGAGAAAGAGCTCGGTCTCGGTCTCGACTTGAAGGGTGGTATGAACGTTACCCTCCAGATTTCGGTTCCCGACATCCTCATCGCTCTCTCTAACGACAACCCCGACCCCAAGTTCCGTAAGGCTATCGACAACGTCCTCAAGAACCAGGCGGCTCAGGAAAACTTCGTTGCTTCATTCTGCAAGGAGTACAAGACCCTCGCTCCCGAAGGCTCACTCGCACAGATTTTCCGCAGCGTTGAGAAAGTAAAAGAACAACCCGCAGCCAGCGACTCACAGATTCAGAGCATTCTCGAAGAAGAAGTTGAAGGCATGGTTGACAACTCATACAAGGTGCTTCGCAACCGTATCGACCGCTTCGGCGTTGTTGCTCCCAACATCCAGAAGCTTCAGAGCACAGGTCGCATTCTTCTCGAGCTTCCCGGTGTAAAGGAACCCGAGCGCGTGCGCAAACTGCTCCAGGGTGCCGCTAACCTTGAGTTCTACGAGACATACACTGCTGCCGAGATCGCTGGTTCTCTCCAGGCTCTCAGCGAGCAGGCTGCTAACGGTGCTCCCGTTGCTCAGGCCGAGGCCGACACAACTGCTACCGACAGCGCTAAGGCTGAGGCTGCTCCCGTTGAGAAGGTGAACACTGCAAAGAGCCTCATGGCTATGCTCAACTTCCAGGGCGCTCCCACTCCCGTAGTTGGTTATGTAACTATCAGCGACACCGCTAACGTTAACAAGATTATCCAATCGCCCATCGCTAAGACAACCCTTCCCGCCGACCTCAAGCTCGCTTGGACCGTTAAGGCCGAGGCAACACAGGGTGGCCAGGATGTATTCCAGCTCGTAGCCCTTCGCACCGTTAACGGCAAGCCTGTTCTCACCGGCGACGCTGTAACACGCGCAAGCAGCGAGTTCGACAACCTCCAGGGTCAGGTAGTTTCAATGCGTATGAACGACGAGGGTGCTCGCCAGTGGTCACGCATCACAGGTCAGAACATCGGTAAGGCTATCGCCATCGTTCTCGACGATCAGGTTTACTCATTCCCCAACGTTAACTCACAGATCGACGGTGGCAACTCACAGATTAGCGGCCGCTTCACTGTTGAGGAGGCTAATGACCTTGCTAACGTGCTCGAGTCTGGTAAGATGGTTGCACGTGTTAATGTAGCAAGTGAGAGCGTTATTGGTCCGTCTCTGGGTCAGGAATCTATCCAGAAGGGTATCACATCGTTCATCGTTGCCCTCGTTCTCCTCATGATCTTCATGATGTGCACTTACGGTGTTAAGGCAGGTAACATTGCCAACCTCGGTCTTATCATGAACCTCTTCTTCACAATCGGTATCCTCGCATCATTCCAGAGCGTGCTCACACTGCCTGGTATCGCCGGTATCGTGCTCGCGCTCGGTATGGCTGTGGATGCCAACGTGCTTATCTTCGAGCGCTGCAAGGAGGAACTTCGTGCAGGCAAGGGTCTCAAGACCGCTGTTGAAGATGGTTATGCTAACGCATTCTCTGCAATCTTCGACTCTAACTTGACTTCAATCATCACCGGTATCATCCTCATCCTCCTCGGTTCAGGTCCCATCAAGGGCTTCGCTGTAACCCTGGTAGTAGGTATCCTCTGCTCATTCTTCACTGCTGTGTTCGCAACACGCCTCGTGATGGAATGGTGCATCAACAAGGGCTGGTTCGAAGGCCTTACATTCACAACTGGTATCACCAAGAAACTCATGGAGAACGTTAAGTTCGACTTCATGGGCAAGGCTAAGGCTGCTTGGGCTGTTGTGGCTGTTATGGTTGTAATCTTCGGCGTTCTCTTCGGTGTTCGCGGTTTGAACCGTGGTATCGACTTCTCAGGTGGTCGCAACTACGTTGTTCAGTTCAGCCATCCCGTTTCAACCGAGAAGCTCGAGTCACAGCTCGTTTCTCAGTTCCCCGGTGCTAACGTATCGGTTATCACCATCGACAACGACACTAAGGTGCGCATCTCTACCAACTATAAGATTGACAGCACCGACGAAGGTGTTGACGACGAAATCATGGGTAAGCTCTTTGAGGGTCTCAAGGGCGACCTCGACAACATGACTAAGGCCGACTTCAGCACAAGCAACGAGACTATCGGTGTAGTATCGAGCGAAGTTGTAGGTCCGAGCATCGCAAGCGACATGACTCGCGAGGCTATCTGGGCTGTATTCTTCTCACTGCTCGCTATGGCACTCTACATCTTGCTCCGCTTCCGCAACTATGCATTCTCTCTGGGTGCACTTGCAGCTGTAGCATTCACCTCATTCATCGTTATCGGTTTCTACACTCTCCACGGCATGTTCCCCTTCTCAATGGAGGTTGACCAGACATTCATCGCCGCTATCCTCACCGTTATCGGTTATCAGGTTAACGACACCGTGGTTGTATTCGACCGTGTACGTGAGTACCGTAAACTCTTCCCCAAGCAGGACCAGAACGAAACATTCAACAAGGCACTTTGCAGCACTCTGTCTCGTACATTGATGACTTCAATCACTACCTTGCTCGTACTCTTCGTTATCTTCTTCCTGGGTGGTGAGTCTATCCGCAGCTTCATCTTCGCGATGATCCTCGGTGTTATCATCGGTACTGCTGCTTCTCTGTTCATCGCTTCTCCTGTTGCTTACATGATTGCCAACAAGAAGGCTAAAAAGGCTGAGAAGTAATCCAGTTTCGGCAAGTAAATAATAAGACGAAACAAATATCTCCCGCGGGTGGTGCCTCACAAGGCATCACCCGTTTTTTTGTCAATTGCCCGAAGCATGGCGCACCATCGACGGCAAGGGTTTTATCATCCCCTTGAATCTAAATTTTGAATAATTTTGGGCAATTTCTTTCAGTTACCATTAAAAAGCAGTAACTTTGTAGGTTGAAAAATAATATAACAACACATATATGAATATTTCTTACAAATGGCTTAAACGCTACATCAATACCGACCTCACCCCCGACGAGGTGAGCGTGGCTCTTACATCACTCGGCCTCGAGGTTGGTGCTCTCGAGCAGATTGAAACAATTCGCGGCGGTCTCCGTGGACTCGTGGTAGGTAAGGTTCTCACTTGCATCGACCACCCCAACAGCGACCACCTGCACATCACCACCGTTGACCTGGGCAATGGCGAAGATCCCGTACAGATTGTATGCGGCGCTCCCAATGTTGCTGCCGGCCAGAAGGTGATTGTTGCTACCATCGGCACCAAGCTCTACGACGGCGACAAGGAGTTCGTCATCAAGCGCGGCAAGATGCGCGGCGAGGAATCGCTCGGCATGATTTGTGCTGAGGACGAAATCGGCGTAGGCGCAAGCCACGACGGTATCATCGTTCTTCCCGAGGACGCAGTTGTGGGCACTCCCGCTGCCGAGTATTACGGCATCGAGGACGACTACCTCATTGAGGTAGACCTTACCCCCAACCGCATC
>DCGA01000065.1:5355-9849 GCA_002314465.1 bacterium UBA1790
CACTATGGCGTGGCACGCGACCTCAAGGCTTGGATGCAGCGCAACGGCCGTGCCGGCGAACTGAGCAAGCCCAGCGTTGACGCATTCAAGAGCGACAAGGCCGACGGTGCTATCCCCGTTGTGGTTGAGAACACCGAGGCATGCCCCCGCTACAGCGGTCTCACAATTCGCGGCGTCAAGGTTCAGGAGAGCCCCAAGTGGCTTAAGGATATCCTGCTCGCAGTAGGTCAGCACCCCATCAACAACATCGTTGATATCACCAACTATATGCTTCTTGGCCTCGGCCAGCCCATGCACTGCTTCGACCTCGCTAAGGTCAAAGGCGACAAGATTGTCGTTAAGACAGTGAAGGAAGGCACTAAGTTTGTGACCCTCGACGGCGTGGAGCGCACCCTCACCGAGCGCGACCTCATGATATGCAATGCCGAGGAGCCCATGTGCATCGGCGGCGTTTACGGCGGTCTTGAGAGCGGTGTTACCGAAACCACTACCGACGTATTCCTGGAAAGCGCTTACTTCCACCCCACTTGGATTCGTAAGACCGCTCGTCGCTTCGCCATCAACAGCGACGCATCGTTCCGCTTTGAGCGCGGTATCGACCCCAACACCACAGTCTACAACCTCAAGCTCGCAGCCCTTCTCGTTAAGGAGCTCGCTGGCGGTGAGATATGCGGCGACATCGTTGACGTTAAGTCTCAGGACTTCCCCGGTTTCCCCGTAGAACTCAAGTACGACTACGTTAAGGGCCTCATCGGCAAGAATATCGAGCACGACGTTATCAAGGACATCGTTAAGAGCCTTGAGATGGAAATCGTTGCCGAGGACGACGAGAAGCTCAACATCGTTGTTCCCACCTATCGCGTTGACGTTCGCCGTCCGTGCGACGTTGTCGAGGATATCCTCCGCGTCTATGGCTACAACAACGTTGAGTTCAACGATGATGTTCACGGCACTCTCTCGGCTAAGGACAGCGTTGACTTCGCCGACGACCTGCAGGAACTCATCAGCAACCAGCTCACAGCAGTGGGCTACCGCGAGATCATGAACAACTCGCTCACTGCCGCTGCCTATTATACCGACTGCGAGGCCTATCCCGAGGCCAACTGCGTTCGCATCATGAACCCCCTGAGCAGCGACCTCAACGTTATGCGTCAGAGTCTCCTCTTCGGCGGTCTTGAGAGCGTGGCACGCAATATCAACCACAAGAACCCCAACATGAAGCTCTACGAGTTTGGTAACGTCTACAACTACAACAGTGAGGCCGACCAGACCGAGAAGGCTCTTGCTCCCTACACCGAGCAACCCATGCTGGGCATGTGGCTTAGCGGTAACAACCACGAGGAGTCATGGGCCGAGCCCGTACGCCCCGTTAACGTGTACGACCTCAAGGCAACCCTCGAGAACGTGCTCACTGGCATGGGAGTTGACCTCAACACCCTTACCCTCGAGCAGACCGAGGACGACACCCTCGAGCCCTCACTCACCTACAAGAACCGCGGTGGCAAGGTTATCGCAGTGCTGGGTGTAGTGACCGATGCACAGCTCAAGAAGGCCGACATCGACCAGCCCGTATATTACGCACAGGTATTCTGGAGCGCTGCTTGCAAACTCGCAGCCAAGAAGGACATCAAGTACTACGACCTGCCCAAGACACTTCCCGTGCGCCGCGACCTCGCGCTCCTCGTTGACGTAAGCACCACTTATGCCGACATACGCCGCGTGGTTGAGAGCAGCGAGCGCAAGTTGCTCAAGAGCGTATCGCTCTTCGACGTTTACGAGAGCAAGAAACTCGAGGCTGGCAAGAAGAGCTACGCCATCAGCATGATTATCCAGGACGACACCAAGACCCTGCAAGACAAGCAGATTGATGCCATCATGCAGAAGATTATCCGCAACCTTGAGACTCAGCTCGGCGCTAAGCTCCGCTAATCCCTAAGGTTACATAGAATAGAGAAATGCCACTCCTTGACGGGGTGGCATTTTTTTATGCGTTTTTTCTTTTTTATCCGGCAAAATGATTACCTTTGCAACATTAAAACATGTAAATTCCAAAGTACGGCTTTTGTTTTTCTTGTAAAATACAAAGTAGCACTTACGTTTTTACACTTTCATTTTAATAAGATGATTACTCGTATATTAAACATTAACAACGAATTAGACGGCAGCATCTTCCTCTTTGGGGCTCGCCAAACAGGGAAAAGCGCCCTTTTAAAAAATCAGTTGAAAGGGAATCTATTCTTTGACTTGCTTGACTCAAAGGTGAGAAACCGACTGAGCCGCAACCCTTCACTGCTTTACGACTCGCTCAAGGATTGCGACGAGGGAACAATTGTCATAATTGACGAAATCCCCCTTGTACCGGAATTGCTCAACGAGGTTCACCGCCTCATATCAGAGCGCAACCTGCGTTTCGTTTTGTGCGGTTCAAGCGCTCGCAAACTCAAACGGAAAGGGCACAACACATTAGGCGGACGTGCTTTCCCCGTCTACCTGTTTCCGTTCGTGTCGGCCGAGCTGCCCGATTTGGATATCGACAGAGCCGTTAACTTCGGACTTTTGCCTTCACATTACCTGGCCCGCAATGCACATCGCAATATTGCCGCCTATATTGATGTGTACCTAAAGGAGGAAATTAAAGAAGAAGCTCTCGTGCGCAACCTCAATGCTTTTCAGCGTTTCCTCGAAGTTGCGGCGCAAACCGACGGCGAAATGGTCAATTATAATAACATCGCCCAAGACTGCGGCGTGTCGGCGGTCACCGTCGCCGAGTATTTTGACATCTTAGAGGACACCCTGATAGGCTACCGCATTCCGGCGTTTACCCGAACCAACAAACGGCGGGTTTCTAAGGCGCCCCGCTTCTACTATTTTGATGTTGGCATTACCAACTATCTGCTAAACCGCCGCGACCTCAAACGAGGCACGATAGAATATGGCCACGCATTTGAGCATCTTGTTATCCAGGAAATTGTTGCTTATCTTGGTTACACCCAGAGCAGACACAAACTTAGCTACTGGCACACATACACAGGACATGAGGTGGATTGCGTGCTTGGTGATGCCAAAGTTGCAATCGAGATAAAGTCGGCCGAGGAAGTGCAGCCACGCCATCTGAAGGGGCTAAAGGCATTTTCCGATGAATTTCCCGAAAGCCGACGCATAATTGTTTCACTCGACATTTTCAACCGCAAAATCGGTGATATTGACTGTATCCACATAAGCGACTTTTTCAAGCAATTATGGAATGGTGAAATCATTTAGGATTTCGTGTTGCTTGGTTCGTAAATTTATCGTATCTTTGCAAAGATTCTACAAATTACACTGTTTTATGAAAAGAGTACTTTCAGTTTTAGCCCTTGCGGCTGTCCTGTTTACTACGGTATGGGCGACTCCCGCTAAGGTTTCATCACCCGAGGGCAAGGTTACCGTTACATTCGACGTTGTAAACGGCACACCCACCTACGAGGTAGCATACAAAGACAAAGCCGTGATCAAACCCAGCCAGATGGGATTTGACCTCGCCAAGGCTGCTGTGCCCGGTTCGTTCGAGAACATGGCGGCAGTGCGCGACGGAGGCAACCTGTCGCTGCGCACAGGCTTTGAAATCAAGAATGTTAGACACCGCAAGTTCAACGAGACTTGGAAGCCCGTGTGGGGCGAGGAAAGCGCTATCGTGAACAACTACAACGAGATGGCGGTTACACTGCTGCAGCCCCAACTCGAACGCACCATGGTTATCCGCTTCCGCGTCTATGACGACGGCGTGGGTTTCCGCTATGAGTTCCCCCAGCAGACCAATCTCAACTACTTCGTCATCAAGGAAGAGCGTACACAGTTTGCCATGACAGGCGACCACATCGCATGGTGGATTGCCGGCGACTACGACACCCAGGAATACGAATACACCCGCTCACGCCTGAGCGAGATAAGCAAGCTCTTTGACGGAGCCGTTACCCCTAACTCTTCACAGGAGCAGTTCAGCAAGACCGGCGTGCAAACTTCACTGCAGCTCAAGACCGACGACGGCCTCTACATCAACCTGCACGAGGCTGCCCTGGTCGACTATCCTTGCATGAGCCTCAACCTCGACGAGAAGACTCTCACATTCGAGTCATGGCTCACCCCCGACGCCATAGGCATGAAGGGTTTCATGCAGACTCCCTGCCACACCCCCTGGCGCACCATCATGGTGTGTGAAAGCGCTACCGATGTACTCGCATCACGCCTCATCCTCAACCTCAACGAGCCTTGCAAGTACAAGGACACCTCATGGATCAAGCCCGTCAAGTACATGGGCGTATGGTGGGAAATGATTACCGGCAAGGGCTCATGGGCCTACACCGACGCACTGCCCTCAGTGCAGCTGCACCGCACTAACTACAGCAAACTCGCGCCCAGCCCCAAGCACTCGGCCAACACCATCAACGTGAAGCGTTATCTCGACTTCGCCTCTGAGCACGGCTTTGACCAACTGCTCATCGAGGGTTGGAACTT
>DCGA01000078.1 GCA_002314465.1 bacterium UBA1790
GTGCGGTATTCACAACCACACCGTCGGCCACAACGACATATCCTTTGTCGCCGCGGTCAATGACGCTGTCGATTTCCTGCCATACGTTCTCCTTGCCAAAGACGTACCTGATGTTAAAGAATTTTTCTCTCATCTTGCTATAGGTAATTTATTTATTGGCAAATTTCTCTGCCAGGAACAGCAAGTGCTGCTCGGTTTCCTGCTTTGTCTCAAAGCGGTTTTTCAATAATCGGGCGGGATTACCACCCACTATAGTGCATGGTTCCACATCGTGTGTAACCACCGATCCTGCTGCGATAACGGCACCGTCACCTATGGTAACGCCACCCAGTACAACCACGTTCTCCCCTATCCACACATCGTTGCCCACGCGGGTCTTGAACGAGTCGCCGCGGCCCGAGTCCCAGATAGTGCGGCCGGGAATGGATGTGATGTGGTCGTCCTTGCCCACAAAGCGCACATTGTTGGCACACACTACCGAGTTGCCTATCTTGATGTCGCATAGCAAGGCGCAGCCGTTGCCCAGTTGCACGCGGTCGCCCAGGGTGATGTCCTTGTGAGGAGACCATATCTCGGTGCTGAACTTGATGCGCTGCATGCCAGTGCGCTTTACCCATCTGTGGCGTAACCCGAAGAGGTAGAACGAGCGCATGCCGTTGGCAATCGAACGGAGCCACAAAACCAGTTTGCCGCGGCCGGGCCTAATGTTAGTATCGGTAGCCATATAGTTATCCTTTTATCTTTGTCATTATCTTTCCATAGATGCGATAAGGTATCGACCAGTATTTAATCGCATCTTTCATAATACCGGGGTGAGGCATGAGGTCGCTTGGTTGTTCGGGCATCACAAATGCGCCTTGGTGCTCGGCCTCAAAGTCCACCTTATAACGGTTATAGTTGGAGCAATTGGTTGCCTCGGTACCAAATCCATCGTTACGCACCAGCGAACGCACCGGGCACACCGTGTAACGCCCTTGCTTGTGCATAGCATAGTTGAAACGGATATACCACGAGTTGTTGCGGCCCTCTTTCCATCCCTTGAGCATACCGAAGAGGTCGGAGCCTCCGCGGTTGAACGCCTTGATGGCGTCGCGGTTGGCGGCAAGTTCGTCAAAGTCCTTTACCTGCCAGTCAACGGTTTCCCAACGGTCTTTCCACGTTGCCCAGGTCCATGAGTGAGCCCTGCGGTTGAGGTAGATGTCATACTCATAGCCACGGGGGCGCGAAATCTTGCAGCCGTAACCCGAAACCTGCATCACGCGCGGATCGTTCTCGTAGGCGTCGAGCATCTGGTTCATGTAAGAGAGGAAACTGCGCGAGCAGTACAGGTCGTCTTCGACAACAATGACACGTCCATACTCGTTGAGCAACTGCGTCGCCGCACCAGTGATAGACGCTGCAAGCCCCTTATTCACGTTTGAAACAGTAACAGTTACCGACTTGAAACCCTCGATGGCACGAGCCACCGATACCACCTCGTTCACCTTAGCGTCCTCGCCCGCTACATCACGACGCGGACCGTCGATGTACACGTATAGATGAGTATAAGGCGCAATGTCATTGTCTCGCAGAGCCTCAAGGGTGGTCTGCAAGGACGATGCGCGGTTGAACGCACACACTGCAAGGGGTGCATACTCGTTATTCATATTATTTCAATCGGTAAAAACGTAACAAGGTTGAGATGTCTTCCTCTATGGTTACCCACGCGCGACATACCATAGCGGCAAGTTTATAGCGAAGCACTGCCAAGTGAAGTGCCAACTTACCAGGAGCAGCCTTGCGCTTGCAGTGACCCATGGGAGCGTCGATAACAGCACTGTTCATCTTATCCTGCCATGTCTCGACGCTGAGCAATGAGTTGTAGCGCTCGCGCGAAGCATCGTAGAACTTATCATAGTCCTCGTGGTTCTTGATTATATCAACAAAGCGATCCACACATGCCTTGACATCGCGGTGGTTCACAACGCAGCCGTCAATGCCATCGCGTATTATTTCCTTGTTGGCGTTGTTAAAGTCACTCACCACACACACTGCACCCACTCGCATCGCCTCGATGAGCGACATGGGGCAGCCCTCACGGCGCGACGGGAAGAAGAACACATTGGCTGTAGATATCATCTCCTCGGCATCTTCACGAGGTATCTTGCCCGTGATGTGGATGCGCGGATCGTCATCAATGAGTTCGTTAATCTTGTCCAAACCGAGGAACTTGAAATAACGGCTCAGGTGTACCATGTTGCCACCCAACCAGTAGAAGTCAAACTGCAGGTCGGTCTTGATGAGTTGGCGCACGACCTTGAGTGCGAGTTCGGGCGTTTTGCTGGGCGCGCAACCTCCAGGGAATACAATCTTGAGGCGTTCATTGCCACGCTTGCCGGCAAGGTATCTGTCGGCATCGGGATGCTTGCGCACGAAGTTATATATCACATCTATCTTCTCGTCGCCTATGCCGAAACGGCGTTGCAGGTAGGCCTTGCCGTAGTGCGACAGCGCGATAACCTTGTCCACATGCTTGTGGTTCATGCCCGCAAGTTCGGCTTCAAAGTACTTGAGCGAGTGGCTCACGGTAACAAGTTTGATGTTATCGTTGAAGTACGGAGCAAGCAGTGATATCGCTCCGGCGTGGCTATTGATAATGATATCGGGGCGAATGTCTTCGTTGATAGCCTTGAGAATAGCGCGCAGGTTAGAGTCGGTAAGCACAGCCATGCTGTAGTAATACACCTTGACGCCGGGCGTGGTAATGGGGAGTTTGTCGTCGTTTCCCAACATCACACACACCTCGTGTACCAGCGCAAAGCTGCTGATAACCTCATGGGCGTAAGACGTAATGCCGCCGCCATTGAACGATGATGATGCAAATAGTATCTTCATAATAAAACACGCGCTTGTATAGCACAACCAAAGGGAGCAAACAAGCCGCTTGTTCCCTAAGGTGCAAAATTAGTATATTTTCCCAAATTAGACAAGTGATTTGCCCCATATGTTGGAGCAAAGGACGCCTTATTCTGAAGGAACACGCACTGCGCGTATGCTCTGCCCGCCGTAACGGCCGTAGTCGCTCGTGCCGACATTGCCCGAATGGAAGTTCAGGCTGTGGGCGCTGAAGCCGCTGTAGCTCGAGTGGAGTTCGCGCGACCAATAGAAGCCGTTAGAACCCTCGCTATCGAGGCTCGTGTCGTAGCGGTAACCTTCGGCAGGAAGGAAAATGCTGTTGCCGTTGCTCTTGCTCGTGATTTTTCTTCCGTTCACACCGTTCATAGTTGTCCACTCGGTGGTGGTGTAACTACTGTTGTATAACTCCTTGATTTGAGCTAATGACGGCATTTGCCAGCCGCTGCCCCAATTGGCGGTCGCGGCATCGTCATCGGCATCAAGGACGGTCTTGTTGTCGGGAGATGTGCCAAGGGACGAATCCCAGTAACTTGTGCTTGTACTGTACTTGGTCATCTTTGACGCACTGCCGTTGCACCACTTGTAGTTGGACCAATTGAATGTGTGGCTCTCGCCCTTGGCATAGCCCTTTGTCTCGCCCCAGGCGAAGTACAGGCCGTAGTCCTCG
>DCGA01000014.1 GCA_002314465.1 bacterium UBA1790
TGCTCAATGGGGTTCTGGGTAGCGAGAACCAGGAAGGGATCGTCGAGTTTGAAAGTATTCTCGCCGATTGTTACCTGGCGTTCCTGCATGGCCTCGAGGAGTGCGCTCTGCACCTTGGCGGGAGCGCGGTTGATTTCGTCGGCCAGTACGAAGTTGGCAAATACCGGACCCTTCTTCACCTCGAAGCTTTCCTTCTTGATGCTGTAGACCATAGTACCTACAACGTCGGCGGGCAGCAAGTCGGGTGTAAACTGGATGCGGCTGAAATTAGCGTCGATGAGTGACGCGAGTGTTTTAATGGCAAGAGTCTTTGCCAATCCGGGAACACCTTCGAGAAGAACGTGTCCGTTGGCGAGCAAAGCGATGAGCAGTGAATCTACAAGGTGCTTTTGACCCACGATGGTCTGGTCCATACCCTGCTTAATCATGTTCACAAAGTTGCTCTTGCTTGCAATCAAGTCGTTTAGCTCTCTGATATTAACAGTTTCGCTCATAATTATTCTGTGTTTAAAAATCTATCTAATTAAATTACGATGCAAAATTATCAAATTGCCGTTAATTGTGCTATAGCAATTTCGTTAATGATATGTATTTTAAGTTAACTATGTTAAAGCAAAAGGACAAGTATGTTAAAAAGTATTGAGCAAATGCAACTTTATCATAAAAAACGCGCCTTGCAGCAATAAATGTGCAGGGCGCATGATGCGATATTAAGCTAAAGCTTACTTCTTGCGATACTTGCCTTTCTTGGCAGTTTTGCTGCCGGCGGTAGACGGGAACTTGGCGAATACCTGAGCCGACTTGATGCGAGCCTGTTTCACGCTCTCGGGGTCGTTGACATCTATGCCATATTTCTCGGCAGGCGGGATGACTACAACGGTACCCGGCGTGATGTGATTGGGGTTATCGAGTTTGTCCTTGTTTTCCTCGTAGATATACACCCAGAAATCACGGCTTCCATAGTGCTTCATCGCCATGCGTGTGAGGAACATTGTCTTAGTGCAGGTATCGGTAACCACCTTTGGCTGAGCAGGTTCTTCAACGGGAGCAGCAGTAGTGTCGGCCTCACCTATTTCTTGACGCATAACCTGTTCGCCGGTCGACATCTCGTCCTTGTCGCTCACGGTAACAGTATCGGTGGGAGCGACCGATTTACTCTGGTTGTTCATGCCCAGCGTGTAAGCACCCCACCCCACTAAAAGAAGCGCAAGCATGCCCAGTGCACCGTAAACGGCACCGCGTATTGTGGACTTTCGTGCGATTTCGCGTTTTGCCTTCTCAAACTCAACGATCGAGTGGTCGTCCTCATCGTCATCGGCCTCGTATTGCGGCTCGGTTTCGGGCTCTTCTGAGGGCTCGGTTTCGGGTTCTTCAACAGGCTCCTCAGCGGGTTCGGTTTCGGGTTCTTCTTCAGGTTCCTCGGTGGGCTCGGTTTCGGGTTCTTCGACCGGCTCTTCTACTGGCGCAGCAAGGGGCATGAACGGTGGAGGAGTGAGTGCAACCGGTTCTTCGGTAACTACTTCTTCCTCAGTATCTTCACTTGAAGTTTCAAGAGCCTCATCGGCCGATTCGTCATCGATGTTTTCGGGTGCATCGTCAACGGGTTCTTCGACAAATTCCTCGGGTGCGACATCGCCGTTAATTGCGGCAAGTTGCTCATCGGTGATATCGTCGTCGAGGACTACAGTTTCAAACTGTGCAAACGGTTCGTTCAGGGCGTCGGCAAGCGACTTGGCTGGAGTGAAAACAAGGCGGTTGTGAGAGGGAATCTCAACCTCCTGCCCGGTGTTCACACTAACGCTCTTGCGCGACTTGACTTCTTCGATTTTGAATTGTCCAAGGTTCTTGATGCGCACGCTCTCACCATTGATAAGAGCCTGCGACACAGTGGCAAACAGTTCCTTGAGGAAAAGTTCGCTCATGCGCTTGGAGGTATTGGTAGCCTCGGCCACCAGTTCGATAAGTTCGGGGAAAGTAATCTTGCTGTTCATGGCCGTTTATTTTAGTTTGCCCTTGAGCACGTTACTAATCTTGAACGACATGGCAATCTTGGGCGGCACAAGCATGCGCTTACCGTTGCCCGGGTTGACCACAACGCGTTCATTTTTTTTCTTAGCCTCAAAGGTGCCAAAACTGGGAATGGCAATGCTGTCGAGCTCACCGCAGCGGCTTGCCACCACCTCGGTAAACGCCTCGAGCAGTTTGTTGATGTCCTCGCTGCTGCGCCCCAGTTTATCGGCCAGCAGTCCCACAAGTTTCTTATTCTCCATGAATGTCAAGTGCCTTAAAGAACCAATAGTATCCCATGATATGGAATGAAATGCAAAGATACAATATTTTTTAGACTAAAACCACAAATAGCACCAAAGAATGAGCAAAGTTTTTAAACTTTGGGAGTTATACTTGTAAGTTTCTTTGTTTTTTTGTAACTTTGCAGTTTGATAGAAAAGCATTAATCACTCACATATATACATTTTATTATATGGCAGAAAATGTAAACAACGCTCCCGCAGAGGAGAAGAAACAATTGAACTTTGTTCAGCAGTTGGTTGCCGATGACCTGGCAGCGGGTAAGAATGGCGGACGCCTTAACACCCGTTTCCCACCCGAGCCCAACGGTTACCTGCACATTGGCCACGCCAAGGCTATCTGCATGGACTTCGGTGTAGCCGAGATGATGGGCGGCACCTGCAACCTTCGCTTTGACGATACCAATCCCCAGAAGGAGGATACCGAGTATGTAGAATCTATCATGCGCGACATCCACTGGTTAGGTTATGACTGGGGCGACCGCCTGTACTACGCAAGCGATTACTTCGAGAAACTGTATGACTTTGCCATCGACCTGATTAAGCGCGGCATGGCCTACGTTGACGACCAGAGCAGCGAGGAGATAGCCAAGCAGAAAGGCACCCCCACCACACTCGGTACCCACAGCCCCTACCGCGACCGCTCGGTTGAGGAAAACCTCGACCTGTTTGAGCGCATGAACAAGGGCGAATTTGACGAGGGCACCCGCGTGCTTCGTGCCAAGATAGACATGGCATCGAGCAACATGCACTTCCGCGACCCCATCATGTACCGCATCATCAAGACACCCCACTGGCGCACCGGCGAGAAGTGGAAAGTATACCCCATGTATGACTTTGCCCACGGACAGAGCGACTACTTTGAGGGCGTCACCCACTCTATTTGCACCCTGGAGTTTGTTCCCCACCGTCCGTTGTATGAGTACTTCGTTAAGTTGCTCGCCGGCGACAAGGTAGAGGAATACTGCCCCCGCCAGATTGAGTTCAACCGCCTGAACCTCACCTACACCGTGATGAGCAAGCGCAAACTGCTCCAGCTCGTTAAGGAAGGCCTCGTGGCAGGTTGGGACGATCCCCGCATGCCGACTATCTGCGGTCTGCGTCGCCGTGGTTATACCCCCCAATCAATCAAGAACTTCCTCGATGCCATCGGTTACACCAAGTTTGAGGCGCTCAACGACATCAGCCTTCTCGAGCATAGCATTCGCGAAGACCTCAACAAGAACGCCAACCGCGTGAGCGCCGTTCTTGACCCTGTAAAGGTGGTTATCACCAACTATCCCGAGGGCAAGGTTGAAATGCTCGAGATGGACAATAACCCCGAGCAGGAAAACGCAGGCAAGCACCAGATGCCTTTCACCCGCGAAATCTACATTGAGCGCGAGGACTTCATGGAAGAAGCGCCCAAGAAATTCTTCCGCATGACCCCCGGCAAGGAGGTTCGCCTGAAGGGTGCATACATCGTGATGTGTGACGAGTGTGTAAAGGATGCCGATGGCAATATCACCGAGATCCACTGTACTTATGACCCCGACACACTGAGCGGAACCGAAGGCGGCAACCGCAAGGTAAAGGGTACGCTGCACTGGGTATCGGTAGAGCATGCCGTTGATGCTGAGGTACGTATCTACGACCGTCTGTTCTCTATCGAGAATCCCTCGGCCGAGGCAGAGCGCGACTTCCGCGAACTTCTCAACCCCGACTCACTCAAGGTTATCACCAACGCCAAGATTGAGCCGTTCCTGGCCGAGACCGCCAAGGTTGAAGACAAGTATCAGTTCCAGCGCATCGGTTACTTCTGCGTAGACGCCGACAGTACCGAAGGTCACCTGGTATTCAACCGCACAATCAGCCTCAAGGACAGCTGGGCAAAAGCACAGAAAAAACAATAAGACGCAACAAATGCGCCAACCATAACAGCCACGGCTCGTGCTAAAAGCGCGGGCCGCGGTCTTTATTATGCAGAAATACCGGCCTACCTTGCCGATTATTGGAGAATTATTGCTACTTTTGTATCGTAATAGCACTATTGAGACATTGAAAGCAGCACCGCCTGCTCCTCTATTATCCTAAGACGAATATGAAATTTGAACCCATCCCTGCCCACGAATCCTTGCATCAGTTTGTACGCAACTACTGGATTCTGACATCGCGATGCACAGCGCCCGGAACGCAACGAATACTATCGAACGGGGCGACAAGCCTCCACTTCTACATCTCGCAGAACGTACACCTTGATAACGAAGAGCGTGCCTACTGCACAGCTCTCAATCATCACGACCTTGCCGTTATGGATATCAAGACAACCGAAGGCGATTTCAACGTGTTCGGAGTAGAGTTTGTCCCCTTTGGTACACGTGCGTTCTTTAACATGAGCAATCACACCGAGCCTCACATCAATCCCGAGGACCTTGGTGATGAGGAATTCATTGCCCTGGACGAGAAAATACACAATGCACGGGACAACGAAGAGCGCCGCCAGTTGATGGACGAGTTCCTCATCAAGCGTATGGAGCAGAAGATTGCTACCGGAATAAACATGCAGCGAATGGAGGACGTGTTTGAGGACATAGACGAGAGCAACACCACCGGCGATATGGCGTCGAATGCCTGCCTCGGTCCCAAGCAGTTCACCCGCGTGTTCTCGGAGTATGTGGGCATGTCGCCCAAGAGTTACCAGCGCCTCCTGCGCTTTCACCGCGCACTCGCCCAGATGAACGAGGGCAAGGACTCGCTGAGTGATATCGCCTATGACTGCGGCTACTATGACCTTGCACACATGGCCAATGACTTTCACCAGCTATGCGGCTACAGTCCCAGCGATTTACTGGCAATGGGCGACAAGCTCACCGAAGTGTTCCAGAACACTTTCACACAATCGATGAAGAAGAAAATCCAGATTGAGAACCTTGAATAACCATCAAGGAAACGATTTCATACAATAAAACGGGATGTTCGTACAAAGAGCATCCCGTTTTTTTGCCACCATTATTACTATGCCCTATATTTGCATTGCAAACCAAATTAATCGTTTTATGAAACACACAATGATTCTATTGATTGCAATGCTCATGAGCTTTGGCACATCAACGTTCGCAGGTACGAAAACCTCACAGAAAGTAAGCGTAGGCGGTACACAGATTGAAATCCCCGCAAACCTTATCATCAAGCAGACAATCACCTTCAACGACGGCAAGGTGATTACAGTCTTCTACGAAAAACAAGGCGGAGTGTGCAAACTCTACTCAAAGGCCGACCTGAACAAGTACACAGGCGCCGACCTGAACCGCGTGAAGTCGACAAACTTTGAAATCACCGACCACACCGAGGGCAAGTGCGTCATGACCAAGAGTACAAGTGATGTGATGGGCTTGGCAAAGAGTATCTTTAAGCAACTGGGATAATACTACGGATTTTCATTAGTGAACGGATTATTTAAGGGAGGCTTCGGCCTCCTTTTTTGTGTAAAAAACAAATCACGGCACAATAATTGCATGAATAGTGATGTACAACCGTATTATTTTACTAAATTTGCACAAACTAATTATAACTAAGCAATGAAACAGACAATTTTAGCACTGATAATGCTTCTTGCATCGATGATGACAAGCAATGCCGCCAATAAGGTTTACTATGTGGTTCAAGGCAGTTACAGCAGCCTTGAGAAAGCCACAGACGCCAATGAACTCGAAGCCCCAATCTATGAAGTGACAACCAACGGCAAGACCGTGTACCGCTTGTGCCCCGCATGCTTCTACAGTAAAGAAGATGCGCAGGAATATGCCCGTGCCGTAAAGCAAGCGCTTGGCAAAGACGCTTGGGTAAGCACTTGCAACGGTCTTGAAAAATGCGTGTATGGTAGCGACATGAACGATGTGACACCCATGAAAGCCACACCCAAGTCAACAACAATCTACTATGTGGTGGGCGGCAGTTACTCAAGCCTTGCAGCGGCAAGGGAGTACAACAAGAAATGCCCCGACAGCCTCGAAGCAACGATCATCAAATCGACCGTAAAAGGCAAAACGATGTACCGGGCGGTTGTAGGGTGCTATCTCGATAAGGACGAAGCACACAAGGACGCCAACCTTATAAACGAGAACTACAAGACCGACTTCTGGGTGTTGCCAAGCAAGGGCCGCGCCAAGGTTGCCGAATATGGTGTAAACCTGAGAGGCTCGATCATATGGCTGGACCCCAAGTGAGCCAAGCAGAGACTATGAAATAAAAATGGACGCCACGAGGCGTCCATTTTTTATATCATGACTGTTGTATCTTATCTTGCGCGAAGTTCCCAAAATGCGACAGCCGCAGCAGCGGCAACATTGAGCGAGTCGACATTGTGGGCCATGGGAATGCGCACCACATAGTCGGCATGGTCGATGGTTGCCTGAGGAAGTCCGTCGCCCTCTGTACCCATGATGATGGCGAGTTTCTCCACATCGCGAAGGGCAGGTTCATCGATACTTACCGAATTGTCACTCAACGCCATAGCAGCGGTCTTGAATCCAAGTTTCTTGAGCCCAGAGAACGAACTGTCGGTCCATGTCCAAGGCACGAGAAAGACGCTTCCCATAGACACACGCACTGCACGACGGTTGAGCGGGTCGCACGAGTCGGGGGTGAGCAGCACGGCATCGATGCCCAGTGCAGCAGCCGAGCGGAAGATGGCGCCGATATTAGTTGTATCGACCACGCCATCAATCACTACAACACGACGCGCGTTCCCGCACACCTGGGCCACCGACGGAGCCACCGGGCGGCGCATTGCGCACAGCACGCCACGGGTGAGCGTGTATCCGGTGAGCGATGCAAGCAACTCACGGTCGCCGGTGTAGACAGGGATGTCGCCGCTGCGCTCGATGATGCGTGCGGCATCGCCCGTGATGTGACGTCGCTCGCACAACAGCGACAAGGGCTCATACCCTGCATCGAGTGCCACGTTAATCACCTTGGGGCTCTCGGCAATGAAGATACCCTTGTCGGGCTCAAGGCGATTGCGCAACTGAGCCTCGGTGAGAGTACCAAACACCTCTACGCCAGAGTGATCGAGTGATGTAATTTCGATAATGGGCATAATGCAGGATTACTTCTTTACCGACTGCAAGCCCAGCTGTATGTTCTTGATGAGCGCCTCGCTTGTATAGGTGGCACCTGTTGCGGCATCGGCCTTAACCTTGAGCGCCTGCTCTACTGTGAGTCCCTCATACTGCGGGAAAACCTTAGCGGCGGCACGACGCATGTACTGCGGTGTCTCCTGATTGGGGAGAGCCTCGATTTTCTCAATCTTTCCACCCTTGACGGTGATGTTGAGCGGTGTAGTGCCCTGATAGCCGATTACCTTCTTGGCGAGTTCGCCTGTGAAGATAACCTGCTCGGTTGTAGCCTTAGCCTTCTTGGCAGTTTTTTTCTTTGCGGTCTTGGCCATTGCCACACCGCCCGAAAGGAGTGCTGCGACCAGCACCAGCGCTATTGTCTTAGTTATTTTCTTCATCTTGAATTAAGTTTTTCTATGCAAAGTTACACAATTTAGACGAAATAGCACAGCCCATGTTTAACCTATTAATAAAAAAATATATTAAAAATGTTTCATAAGACGCAGTTTTGTGCTATCTTTGCGTTAATAACTGGAGGTATGCCCTGCAGTGTTGACATTAAAGTATGGAAGAAGACATAAAAAAATGCATAGAAGTGCTGCGCAAAGGCGGCATCATCCTCTACCCCACCGACACCATATGGGGTATAGGATGTGATGCTACCAATGCTGCAGCGGTGAAGCGCGTGTATGAGCTCAAACAACGCGACGACAGCAAGGCCCTCATCGTGCTGCTCGACAGCGCCGACCACCTCGACCACTATGTGGTGGACGTGCCCTACATGGCACGCGAACTCATGGACGTTGCCGTAAAGCCCCTCACAATCATCTATGACGGAGCCTTTAACGTGGCTCCCAGCCTGCTGGGCGAAAACGACAGTCTGGGCATAAGGGTACCGCAAGAGCCATTCACCCACAAACTGTGCCAGGCCCTGGGCCGACCTGTGGTATCGACATCGGCCAATGTGAGCGGCCAGCCATCACCGGCGTCATTTGCCGAGATTGACGACACCATTAAGAACGGCGTTGACTATGTGGTGAAGTATCGCCAGAACGACAATACCCCTCACGCTGCATCTAACATCATAAAACTGAGCAGCGACGGGACGTTTAAGATTATACGGTAAAGGTTTAGGGTTTAGAGTTTAAGGTTTAAGGTTTAGGGTTAAGCGATTATGATAAGCGAACGACTGCAAAGGCTGAAATATGTAGCAAGCGACCTGGTGACGAGCAACATTGCGTGGCTCGTCTATAACTGCGTGCGCTATCACATGAATGCCGTGCAGGGGACCTACTCATCGCTCGAGGGTTTCTTGTCATCGCCCATGGTCCTTGCCGGACAGATTGTGTTCCCGCTTGTGATGATGGTGGTGTACTATCTATCGGGCTATTACAACCAGGTGTACCGCAAGTCGCGCGTACACGAACTCTTTACCACGCTGTGGAGCACAGTGATAAACTCACTCATCATTTTCTTTGTAGCACTCATCAATGACGTGGGAGCCGAGCGTAGTTTTGATTATGAGATGATATTCCTGCTGGTTGCCATACTCTTTGTGTGTGTTTACAGTGCGCGTTGCGCCATCACATCACACACATCAAGGCTCATCAAGCGCCGCCAGTGGAGTTTCCCCACACTGATTGTTGGCCGTGGTGATGCCGCGGTGAAGTTTGGCAAGAAACTCGACGAGATGAAGCAATCGCTCGGATACAAGATAATGGGCTATGTGGGTATACCCGGCGAGGAAGACTCAAATGACACCCCCGAAACCGCATATACCCTCGACAACATAGAGCAGGCATGCAACGACATGGGCATACAAGAACTCATCGTGGTACCCACCAAGCCCGACAGCGTGGCTGTGCTGAGTGCAATCAACCGCCTGTTTGTGCTCAACCTCCCCATAAAACTGTCGCCCGACCGCACACGCATGCTCATGACGCAAGTGAGACTGAGCAACATGGTGGGCGCACCGCTGGTAGACGTGTCGAGCAGCAGTATGGGCGAATGCGGCAAGAACCTCAAGCGCCTCATCGATGTGATAGTGTCGGCACTGATGCTGGTGTTGCTGTCGCCCATATACCTCATCATCTCCCTGATGGTGAAACTGGATTCAAAAGGGCCCGTATTCTATCGCCAGGAGCGCATAGGATACCACAACCGCCCGTTTAATATCATCAAGTTCCGCACTATGGTCAACGATGCCGAGAGCGACGGTTGTCCCCAACTCTCGAGCGGTAACGACCCCAGAATCACACGCCTGGGCCATTACCTGCGCAAGTATCGCATCGACGAGTTGCCACAGTTCTGGAATGTGCTGCGCGGCGACATGTCGATAGTGGGCCCACGCCCCGAGAGGCAGTTCTACATCGACCAGATAGTGGAGCGCATTCCCTCATACGCACTGCTGCGACAGGTGCGTCCCGGCATTACATCGCTGGGAATGGTAAAATTCGGCTACGCGCAGAACGTAGACGAAATGGTGGAGCGCCTGAGCTACGACCTGCTCTACCTTGAGAACATGTCGCTGCTAAATGATTTTAAGATTATGGTTTATACAATCAAGATTGTTTTAACTGGACGAGGAATATAATGGACACATACGTAAGCAAGAAAAAACGCGTCTACGGCCCATCGTCAAACTGGTTCATGAAGCTGCTCGCATGGCGCGAGAAGCACATTGACGAACGCACGTTTGTCGTGATGCTGGCACTCATCGTGGGTGTTGCGGCAGGACTTGCAGCAGTGTTGCTCAAGTTCCTCATCGAATGGATATCGGGACTGGTGGAATCGACCACATCGTGGACCACCGTGCACTACCAGTACCTCATTTTCCCGCTTCTGGGTATATTGCTGGCCGCACTCTATGTGCGTTATGTGGTGCGTGACAACATCTCGCACGGTGTTACACGCGTGCTCTATGCCATTGCACTGAAGAAAAGCCGCCTCAAGATACACAACATGTATGCCTCGCTCATTGCATCGTCGATGACCATAGGATTCGGTGGTTCGGTGGGAGCCGAGGGTCCCATCGTGTTTACCGGAGCGGCCATAGGATCTAACCTGGGCCAGCAGTTCCGCCTGTCGCCCCACACGCTCATGCTGCTTGTGGGTTGCGGTGCCGCCGCTGGTATCGCCGGTATCTTCAAGGCCCCGATAGCAGGCCTGCTGTTCACCATTGAGGTGCTCATGCTCGACCTCACCGCAGGTTCGGCACTGCCGCTCATCGTGGCATCGGTGACCGGTGCGACCATTTCCATCATGTTTACCGGCTACAACGTTGAGTTCCTGTTCTCGCAGAGCGAATCGTTTGTAACCGGGCGCATCCCGTTCGTGATATTGCTGGGTATCTTCTGCGGCTTTGTGTCGCTCTACTTCAGCAAGGTCATCGAGATGATGGAGAACCTCTTTGCGCGCATCAAGAAACCGCGTCACCGCTTCTATCTGGGTGCAGCGGTACTGAGTTTGCTCATCTTCCTCTTCCCCCCGCTATACGGTGAAGGTTACCACGCGATAAACCAACTACTCACGGGCAATGCATCGGCACTGCTCTCCAACAGCCTCTTTGTGGGCTGCAGCGACAACGTGTGGTATGTACTGCTGTTCATCATGGCACTGGGTGCGATGAAGGCATTTGCCACAAGCGCGACCAACGGCGGCGGCGGTGTGGGCGGAACATTCGCTCCATCGCTGTATGTGGGCTGCATGGCCGGATTCTTTTTTGCCTACCTGCTCAACAGTCTGGGATGGATGGGCGACCTGCCATTATCAACCAAGAACTTTGCCCTGATGGGAATGACCGGCGTAATGGCGGGCGTAATGCATGCGCCGCTCATGGCAATCTTCCTTACCGCCGAGATGACCGGCGGCTATGAACTGTTCCTGCCGCTGCTCATCGTGAGCGTGGTATCGTATGGCACATGCCGCATCTTCTCGCCCTACGGAATATATACGCGACGCCTTGCCCAGCGCGGCCAGTTGCTCACCCACCAGAAAGACCGCAGCGTGCTCACCCTGCTCAAGATGGACAGCGTCATCGAGACCGACTTTGTGACCGTGAAGCCCGACATGAGCCTCAAGGACATGGTCGACGCCATCTCGCGCAGCCACCGCAACCTGTTCCCCGTTGTTGACGACAACGGTACGCTCGTGGGTGTGGTTCAACTCGATGACATACGCAACATCATGTTCCGTCCCGACCTGTACCGAAGGATG
>DCGA01000083.1:0-15397 GCA_002314465.1 bacterium UBA1790
AAAAACAGAAGCGCTCCCGCAAGGCAGCAGATCCAGGCGTAATGGATGGCAAATGATTTTTTCTGCATGACAGTTTTCCTATTTCTGCGCATCCCATATATCAGGGGGAAAGCGCCTGTATGAGTATACCTTTGAAGATGCCTGATTACAAGGGTGAAAAGGTTCACGGCAGGAAAGGAAGGAGATGTCATTGGAAAAAGGCCGGAGTAGTGGTATATTGAAGGCAGAAATCCGAACGGAGGGTGATCTCGTGAAAAAATATGTCATGGCGCTGGATGCCGGAACGACCTCGAACCGGGCGATCATTTTTGACGAAAGCTCCAATATCGTTTCCGTTGCGCAGAAGGAACTGAAACAATACTACCCGCAGCCCGGCTGGGTGGAGCATGACCCGCTTGAAATCTGGGAAAGTGAGCGCGCGGTGGTGGCGCAGGTGCTTAAAGGAAGCGGACTTGCGCCATCTGTTGCCGGTATCGGTATCACCAACCAGCGCGAGACTACAATCGTGTGGGATGCTGCTACAGGCGAACCCGTATACAACGCAATCGTATGGCAGGACCGCCGTACTGCCGAGTATTGCGACTCTCTCAAGGCTCAGGGCCTCGTAGACAAGATTCGTGAGAAAACCGGTCTTATTATCGACGCTTACTTCAGCGGTACTAAGATTAAATGGATTCTTGATAACGTGGAAGGTGCTCGCGAGCGCGCCGAGAAGGGCGAACTGCGCTTCGGTAACGTTGACACATGGCTCATCTGGAACCTTACTCGCGGTGAGGTTCACGCAACCGACGTGACCAACGCTTCTCGTACAATGGTATTCAACATCAAGGACCTCAAGTGGGACGAGGAACTTCTCGAGCTTCTCAACATTCCCGCATGCATGATGCCCGAGGTTAAGGCAAGCAGCGAGGTATTCGGTTATACCAAGACCACTATTTTTGCTCACGAGGTACCCATCAGCGGTGTTGCCGGCGACCAGCAGGCAGCTCTCTTCGGCCAGATGTGCGTAGAGCCCGGTGCTATCAAGAACACTTACGGAACCGGTTGCTTCGTTATGCTCAACACTGGTAACACTCCTGTTGTTTCTAAGAACAACCTGCTCACTACCATCGCTTGGAAGATTGGCGACCGCGTAGACTACGCTCTCGAGGGTTCAATCTATGTTGGCGGTTCGGTTGTACAGTGGCTGCGCGACGGTCTGGGCATCATCAAGAGCTCGAGCGAGGTTGAAGAACTCGCATCAAGCGTACCCGATGCAGGTGGCGTTTACTTCGTTCCCGCCCTCACCGGTCTCGCTGCTCCCTACTGGGATCAGTATGCACGCGGTACTATGGTAGGTATCACTCGCGGTACTACTGCGGCTCACATCGCACGCGCTGCCCTCGATGGTATCGCATTCCAGACTTATGACATCGCTAACGCAATGTGCAAGGACCTGGGTACTCCTCTCACCGAGCTTAAGGTAGACGGTGGTGCTTCTCGCAACAACCTGCTCATGCAATACCAGTCAGACCTTCTGGGCATCGAGGTAATCCGTCCCAAGGTTACCGAGACTACTGCTCTTGGCGCTGCTTATCTGGCAGGTCTCGCAGTGGGCTTCTGGAAAGACCTTGACGAGGTTAAGCACCAGTGGCAGGAGGAGAAGAAGTTCACTCCCAAGCCCGAGGACGAGGCACTCAAGGCTGCTAAGCAGGGCTGGGCTGACGCTATCGGTCGCACACTTACAAAATAAGCAAACAATAATCTTTATTTAATAAAGGTGGCATGAATTAGGGAATCCCCCGTAATGATTCCCGGGCTTCCCTGATTCATGTTCCCAAGTTTAATCAATTTTCAAAACAAATTTTATTTATGGAAAATTACATTCTTGAATTCTTCGGAACATTAGTACTGGTACTCTTCGGTGACGGCGTATGCTGCGCATGTTCACTCAACAAATCTAAGGCACAGGGTGCAGGTTGGGTAGTTATCGCCCTTGGTTGGGGTCTTGCAGTTATGATGGGTGCTCTCATCGCAGGTCCTTCAGGCGGTCACCTCAATCCCGCTGTTACTCTCGGTCTCGCTGTAGCTGGTAGCTTCGCATGGGAAAATGTAGCTGGCTATATCATCGCTCAGATGCTCGGTGGTTTCATGGGTGCAGTTCTCGTTTACTTGTTCTACATCGACCACTTCAAGGCTACAGAGGACAAGGCTACTAAGCTGGGTGTATTCTGTACAGCTCCCGCTATCAAGAACACTCCCATCAACTTCCTCGGCGAGTTCGTTGCTACATTCATGCTCATGTTTGCCATCTTCTGCCTTGGCGTATGCTGGAAGGGTGAAACTGGTCTGCTCGGCATCACTTGGGTTATCACTGCTATCGGTATGTCACTCGGTGCAACTACCGGTTATGCAATGAACGCTGCCCGTGACCTTGCTCCCCGTATTGCTCACGCCGTTCTTCCCATCCCCGGCAAGGGTAAGAGCGACTGGGGTTATAGCTGGATCCCCGTTGTAGCTCCTATCGCAGGTGCTGTTTGCGCAGCTCTTCTTTGGGGTGCAATGGCTTGCTGCTACGCTCAATAATTTAATGTAAATAAGTTTATAGTATGAAGAAGTATATATTATCACTTGCAGTAGCTGCAATGGCTACTACAGCGATGGCTGGCGACAATCTGCACGCAAGTGCAGGCCTCGAAACTTCACACCTGTGGCGTGGTATCGAGGTATCTACCGGTCTTACTTACAATGCCGACCTCAGTGTGAGCGACAATGCCGACCACTTCCGTCTGGGTCTGTGGGGCGGTGGCATGTTCACTGGCGACTACAAGGAGTTTGACTACTACATGAGCTATGCCAACAAGGGCTTCTCGGTTTCTGTTTGGGACATCTACAACTTCAGTGATGGTGCTCCCGGCAACCACAAGATTTTCAACTACAAGCCCAATGAGACTTCTCACTTCATAGATGCAGGTATTGCCTACAACTTTGGTGCAGTGAGCAAACTGCCTCTCACACTGTCGTGGAACACAGTTATCGCAGGTCGTGACCGCGGTACTACCGGTGACCACAACTTGTATTCAACCTATGTTGCTGCGTCGATCAATGCTTATGACAGCGACAAGTGGAATGTTACCCCCTCTGTTGGTTGCGCATTTGCGCTCAACCCCGAGAGCGGTGTTGACGGCCACTTCTATGGCACTCACAAGTTCAGCTGTGTAGACGTTCGTCTCAACGTGACTTACAAGCTCAAAATCAAGAACTATCCTCTTCCCGTTAGCGTAGGCGCTATGTGGAATCCTGAGGCCAACAAGGGCTACTTCCGTGCAGCTGTAACACTGCTCACACTCTAAGTACATCCCCTTAGGGCTATAGTCCTCTCACCCGCTACGGGTGAGGGGATTTTTTTGTTAAAAACATGACATTTTTGGTTAAAAAAGATGCCGCTGGAGGGGTGTAAAAAAGATAATTTGGTCAAAATTAGGATATTAGAAAAATTTTGCGTACCTTTGCAGCGCAATACTAACCAAAGACGCTTATGAAACATCTACTCTTAGCTGCAATTGCAGTGATGGGACTTAGCGCGATGGGACAGACGCTCGAGGTCAACGGTACCTATTACTACCCCGGTGGTAAACTTTCCTGGCGCGTTGCCAGCGGTGACCGCATCGACCCCGATAAACTGAATAAACGCGAGATAAGATGGGTGGCAGCTTCACCCGACCTCTTCGCAGCAGGATATAAGATGAATGATACTATCCTGGTAACATGTGACCGCGCGCCCCAGATTAACGGCAAGTGGGTAATCAAGGACCGCATGGGTAAGCGCACCCATCGTATGCTTGATTTCCTTATGTCAAGGAAAGACAATTACGGCATGCCCGGTCGCGTAAAAATGACCATCAAGAAAGTTAAGTAACCCCGATTTACAGACATCCGCCCCACACAAGAGTGGCGCGGATGTTTTTTTGATTGCCGCTCTTGCATTTCTTCGCGATATTTTTCTATCTTTGCAACATAAATAACGACTTACTCCCTGTGATGAAAAGAATAATTGCTATCGCACTTTGCTTTGTAGCCCTTGTCACAATGGCGGCGCCTAAGCCGGCTGTGTCTATGGTGTCTTACGGGCTCAATAGCCGTGGCGACCGGGGTTTCCTTGAACTTAAAAACGAAACCACCGACACCATCTACAACGCATCATTTGTGCTCAAGTACATGGCCAAGGGTGGGGTGGTGGAACATGCCGACACTATTCGTGAGGAGCTGATGTGCCTTTGCCCCGGCGACACGATAAATATTTCGGTCCCGGCACATGTGTGTGCCGACTCTATTGCCGATGAAGCGCATTATATACCCGAGTTTGAGTTCCTGCAGTATAACAGGCTTGACGCGAATGGTGTACCCATGGGCAAGTATCACAATCCTCCCGGCTTCAGTATCATGCCGTTGGTGTGGTTCTTTATAGGTATTATTATAGTATTACTCATTCTATGGGTAGTATTGTTAATAGGCGTCATTATTGTAGCCCGCGAAAAAAAACGCAGCAAGATAGGGTGGGCGCTTATTGCGATATTGATAACACCGTTAATTGCAATCATCATCTTGGCTTGCCTTCCCAAGAATGAAATCATATATATTCCACGATAATATGAATGTACTAATTATTAACGCAAGTCCTCGTCGCAAGGGGCTTGTGTCGCAAATGCTCGATATCATTGCCGGCGAGGCCGAGAATGTCGGCGCACAGGTAGAACGTGTAAATGTGAATGACCTTACCATAAAGCCTTGCATGGGCTGCATGGCATGCCGCACTAAGGGCAAATGCGTATTGCCCGACGACGATGCGCAGCGTGTGCTGTCGATGATTCAGGCGGCCGACCGCATCGTGGTGGGAGCGCCGTGTTACTGGGGCAACCTTCCTGGTCAGTTGAAACTGATGTTTGACCGCATGGTGTATGGCATGATGGAAGATACCAAGTATTTCCCGGCTCCGCTCATGAAGGGCAAGCGCGCCGTCGTGGTGAGCACCTGCACCACTGCATGGCCATGGAACATCGTCTTCCGCCAGACCCGTGGCGTGGTGAATGCACTGCGCGAGATATTTGGTTACTCGGGCATTAAGATTGTTGCCAACGTGCAGCGTGGAGGCACCCACTTCGGTTGCAAGGAACTCACCGGCCGCGACCGCAGCAAGTGTGTGNNCAAGGCAGCAAGAAAACTGCTGAAATAATCGTTTTCGATATATAGACAAAAAAGGTCGCCCCGCAAGGAGCGACCTTTAATTATGTGAACTTGTAAGGTATTACTTGATAACCTTAGTTGAGCTCTGAGTACCGTCGGTGTAAGTAGTTACAACGATGTTGATGCCTTCGAACGGAGTTGCGCTCTGAGCACCGAGGGTGTTGTAGTACTTAACAGACTTAACAGTCTTAGCAGTCACGTCGTCAACAGCAGTAACGGGGCTGTTCTTGAGAATCTGTGACAGCTGAGCGGGAGTTTCAACCTGCTGTGCATCCTTAGGAATTGAGATACCGAAGATGCCAGTCTTAGCGTCGGCAACGAAGAGGTTGCCAGCGTGGTCAAACTTCATCTGGTTAAGGATTGAATTAGCACCACTGTAAGCTGTAACAGTGAAGCGCAGTTTGAATGACGGTGTGTTGCCGTCCCATTCTACGTCGTACAGATTTACATAGGGCTTGCCGGTTGAAACAGCAATCATAGAAAGGTCGTCGCTCACTGCGAGACCTGCACCGTAGCTACCGTCGTAGTCTTCGATGTCGGCCGAGTTGAAGAGAACATTGCCTTCATAGTCAATATAGATGAATGAGGGAACGCCCTTGGTGTTGTTGCCGCTACCGCGAATCTGAGAAACGAAGATACCGTTCTCGAGAGGATTAACCTCTACGTTGGTGTTAGCGAGCAGACCTGAGCAGTTGGTGAGCTGTGCATCGGGAGCCTGGTCGGTAGTGACCTTAGTGCCGATGTTGTAGATTGAAACGTGGTTACCTGCATTGCCGGTGGGAACGTCCTCCTGATAAGAAACAAGTTGAGTGTCCTCGCCCGAGCCAACGAAAGCAACGCTTGTACAGCTACCGCCGATTGCCTGGCCGGCAGCATTGGTGATTTGACCGCTTGCTGCACGTGTGCCCTCGAAGAAGGGGATAGCAGTGTTGGGATCAGAGAGATCCATTACAGTGATACCACCGTGAGCATCACACCAGTCGCTGATGTAAACGAAACCGTTGTTGGGGTTAACGCCCATACGGAAGGGTGAAGAAGTACTGCTTGTGTACCACTCGCTCTTCAGGTAGGGAGCGCCATCGTTAACAACCTCGAGTGCGGGATTAACCTCGTAGATACCCTTTGTTCCATAAGGATTAGCAATGTAAAGGTTCTGGAAGTAGGGGCTCTCGGTGTTGCGGTCGATGGTCATACCGCGTGAGCAGTAAGAACCATTGCCTGCGGGAACATAGCTGAAGAACTTGCTTACAGTGGGAACTGCATCGTTGTCGACAGTAACTGACCAGTTGTATTCAACGCCTTCGGCGAGGTCGCTCTTGTTTACAGTGAATTCGTTGCCGGTAGCAACTGCTGCACCATAGTTGTAGCTGATTTCAGAAGCATTCTCTTCAGTCGAAGTGAGGGTGATGACTGCGTTCTTAACGTCGCGGGTTACCTTGAACTTAAGAGTGTAGGTATCATCGGCTTCTTCATACTTCAGGTCGTAAGCATAGTCACCGCGGAATTCGGGCTGTTGAGCGCCTTCGGTGCTATAGAGAGAGATGTTCTTGTCGCTGAGCAAGCTAACGGTGATGTTAGCGTCGGTAACAACTTCCATATCGTCGGTTGCTACGGTTACAACAGCGTTAGCACCTGCAAATGTGCAAGCAGCTGAGTTCTCAACAGCAATCTTCTTGGGACCGTTCTGTACGGGAGTAGCGTTGGTTGTGATGAGAGTTGCATTCTGGAGACCATCGGTAATGTTGTACATGTCTACAGAAACAACCTTGCCCTCGCTGATTGCGGGGATAACCATTACATCCTGGCCGGCAAACTTGAAGAATGCGGGCTGGTTAGAAGCTGCGTCAACGAGGTTGGGGCTAACCTTACCTTCAACGGTGGGAGCCTTGATGTCGCCAGCGAGAGTAATCTCGATGGGAGTGGTGAGCGAACCGTCGATGATGAAGCTTTCTTCGTTGCGGGGAGATACCTTCAGGCTGAAGTCCTCACCGAAGAGAAGCTCAGTGTAAGTGCCTGACTCCTGGTTGCGGATGTTGGTTGCCAGGTCACCGTTCTCGATACCGAAGATGAGCCAGCGAATCTGCTTGCTTGAACCAGTGGTTACGGCAGATGTCATGAGCTTACCTTCCTTAGTTGTACCAGAGTAAGCGAGTGTCTGACCGTCAACAGCAGCGTTGAAGTTACCGCTCAGCTTGCTTGTGAACCACTGGGTGGGAGCTTCGTCGAGGTTGTTCCACTTGTAAGCGCAGAACTCACCGCTACCTGCATAAGTAGTGTTAACCTTGTTACAGCCGATGAGAACGCCATCAGCAGTGAACGCGATGTCAGAGAGCTTGAGGATGTCGCCCTGAGTACCCTCAGTGCTGATTTCCTTAACTACCTGCTGAGTCTTAGCGTTGATTTGGTAAACGCTGGGAGCGTTGTCGGTTGCATTGATTGCAAGAACGTAGAGGTCTTCGCCCTTCTGGAGAACGCGGCGCACTGTCTTGCCATCGAGAACCTCGGCAGCAGCCTTGTCTACGATAGTCTTGAAGTTGTATTCACCGGCGAGCTTGATAGCCTCGGTGTTGATGAGATCGGGATAGTTGGCAGCACGTGCACTGGGGGGCTCGTAGCTTTCGTTCTCGAGGTGGAGAAGAGCATAGTTGGTAGCGTTAGCTGTAACTGTGATGGGCTCTTCTACTTCCATGCCCTTGTAACCCTCGCAAGTTGCAACGAGAGTGTAGTCGCCGGGCTGCAGGCCTTCGAATACGAATACGCCATTGTAGTTGTTGTCTACATTGTAAGTAGCGATTGCAGCACCGTTCTGCTTGAGGGTAACAACTGCGCCGTTGAGGGGCAGGTACTGGTCGTCGGTGCCGGGGTTGTACTTGAAGAGGTTGTTAGTGATCTTCTCGTGGAGGTCCTTAACTGTACCCATGATATCACCTGTAGTCTCAGCCTTGAGACCGAAGTATGAGCACAGACCGCGAGCCTCGCGCTTACCTTCCTGGCCGCAATAGTCGCTGTTGAGAGCGCGGTGGCGAGCGGGCTGGTAAGTGTGGAAGTAACCCTCTACAAGGTAACCGGGAGTACCGTGGCGCAGAACGCCCAGGTAGCCGGTGAATGTACCCTTAGAAGTAGTGGTCTGGTAAGTAGAACCGTAGAAGTTCCAGTCACCGCGGATATTACGGTTAGTGCGGCTGTAGTAAGTGTTGGGGTCAATCTCGGTCATGTAGCGAGCGTCCCAACCAGCTTGACACATCTCATAACTACCCTCGTTGTGCTCGTAGTTCTCACCAGTGCTCTTGTCCTGACCGCGATACAGGTACAGGGGATAGTTGGTGGTAGTACCGTCGGTAGCAGCGTTAGAGTGGATAGAAACGAAGATATCCATGTTGTTGGCGTCAACCTCGCGGCTAATCTCCGAGAGGCTACGGTTGAAAAGTTCGGCGTCGGCTGCACCACTTACATAGGGGTACGGGCCATTCTTTACGCGAGAGTACATGATGTTCTCTGCCTTAACGCCCATTGTCTGCAGGGTCTCACCCATCTTGAGGATTTTCCACAGGTTGGTGTTCGACTCATAGAAACCGCAAGTATCGGGACGGCCTGTCTCGGCGAGTGCGGGATAGGGGATAGTAGCCATGGGACGGTCGTTGGGACCCCAAGAACCGTGACCAGGGTTCAGATATACGCGCAGTTCGTCGGCTGTCTTAGCCTGCATTGCGCCTGCTGCCATGATTGCAGCTGCGGCGAGTAATAAAATCTTCTTCATAGCTGTAATCATTATTTTGCAACGTTAATAATATAAGCTTCGCCGGCGGGAGTAGAGAAAGCAATCTTGCCTGCTACCTGTGAAGCGTAGGGATACATAGCGATAACAGAGTCATCGGTAAGGGTCTGCATTGTACCGTCGAGGGTAACAGCAACAACCTTAGAAGCGATGATGAACTCACCGTTATCTACGTCCTGCATACCAACAACGGTATTGTTGTCATACCATTGGGGTGCGCGAACGAGGCCAAGTGACTTCACGTTCTGGCCGTTGAGGTCGCATACGAATGCGCCAACGCCACATACGAAGTACAGAGCCTTGTTTCCGTCGGGAGAAATCGACTGCCAGATGTAGCTGTAGTTCTGACCGTTGGGAGAGAACACGCTGGTCTTACCGTTGCGGGTAATCATGAGCTGGCGGTTCTTGATAGAAAGCACCGGAGTTGCCTTCTCGGCCTTCTCATTGGCGCAAATAGCCTTTGCGCTGAATTTGCCCTTGTTGACAACGGCAGCAGTATTGCCTTCTACGGCAACACCCTGCAAGTCGCGGGTGGGACCAACGAGGTTCTTAACCTCACCGGTTGCAAGGTTCATTGTGTTGAGTGAGCGCTTGCGCAAGTGGTTAGAAGTAAATGACTCTTCACGATAAACGACTGTGTTGCCGTCTTGTGAAATCTGAACATCATAGCCAGCGCCAGCAGCGTTGGTCAATGTCTGGGCTTGATTTGTGGTCAGGTCAAATTTAGTGAGGCCCTTGTTGGAAGTAGTCGAGAGCAACAGATAGTCACCCTTGGGGCTAATGCCAACAACCTGAGCCATGGGATTTTCGGGTGTAGCAACCTTGTCAATAGAGGTTACATTAAGCACCTGAGCTAATCCACTAAAACCGACGCACATAGCCATTGCTAAGAAAACTTTTTTCATAAGCATCTGTTTTTAGTTAGACATGTTGGTAGTTAAAAGTTAATATAAAAATTAGGTTTTTTTCTTGGTTTATTGTTAACTGAAGGTAAAGTTAATCATTATTTTTTACCCAGCAAAAAATATATATATTTTTAACACCATATTTTTGCATTATCCCCAGGTAGGTCGCTGCGCTCCCCAACCTGGGGTTACTCACATCATAGCGTCTCCGACGTACCGCCCTGCATATGTGTTGCCTCCATGGCAAGGTAGCGGCCTTCAGCCGCATTCGGGTGCATACTCCATACCCCCACCTGCCCTCGCTGGCGCTCGGTTAGGTGAGGGTTATGTGCGTAACTTCGTTCCGCGTGCCGGCCTCCGGCCTAATCATTTTGCAATGCTTAATGATGTGCCTTGCTTTACACCCACAGCGCCCTGAAAGGGCAATGTTGCACATAGCCTAGGGCAACGCCCTGGGTATCAGATGCCCACCCACACCTCGCCCTGAAAGGGCAAAAGCATTACCGTATGCCCTCCAGCCTAATCACTGAGTGAGCGCCGGAGGTGCGATACATCGCGATAGCGATATTAACCTCGGTCGCAGTGAGCGAAGCGAACGGAGGCCGGGGATGTGATGACAGATAGTGTAGGCGGGCTGGAAGTCCGCGACTTACCCCGCGCCCTGGTCACGTGCAACGTCTCCGACGTAGCTTTGTGGTACGTCATCTATCCCCAGGTAGGTCGCTGCGCTCCCCAACCTGGGGTTACTCACATCATAACGTCTCCGACGTACCGCCTTTGGCCTTATCTCCCTGCATTATCTTACTCGTTATACCAATAGTCTCGCGAAGCTTAATTTTGAATAATTTCTTTCAGTTTAATCAATAAGAAAGCGGGCTACCCAATTTATCAGGGCAACCCGCTTTATGTAAGTTGGTAAGAATTTACTTGTTGAGTTCGGCGTAGCGCTTAGCCTGCTCGGCAATGAGTTCCTTGTCCTCGAAGTAGTCGATGCGCATGGCGTGACGCACCTCGGCGAGTGTCTGTGCACCCACGCGACGAGCCTCTTCGGTACCGCGCTTGAGAATCTCATAAACGCCGGGAATGTCTTTCTCATACTCCTTGCGGCGCTGGCGCATAGGCTCCAGGCGGTCGTTGAGCACGTTGAGGAGGAACTTCTTGCAAGTGCCGTCGCCCAGGCCACCGCGCTGGTAGTGTTCCTTGAGTTCGTCGAGGTTCTTATACTCGGGCAGATACTTTTCAAAGTCGCTGTCGTTGCAGAACGCGTCGAGGTAGGTGAACACGGTGTTCTGGTAAGCCACTTCGTTGCCCTCGGCATCGGTATAAACACCCTTAAGGTGTCCGGGGTCTTCGATATTGAGGTGAAGGGGGTCGGTAAACATGCTGTTGACCTTCTTCTTGAGTTCCTTGGGTGTATCGCTCAGGTAGATGCAGTTGCCCAGAGACTTCGACATCTTGGCCTTGCCGTCGGTGCCGGGAAGGCGCAGACATGCAGCGTTGTCGGGCAACAGAATCTTGGGCTCAATGAGAGTCTCGCCGTAGATGTAGTTGAAGCGGCGCACGATTTCGTTGGTCTGCTCGAGCATGGGTTTCTGGTCCTCGCCCACGGGAACTGTGGTAGCCTTGAACAGGGTGATGTCGGCAGCCTGCGAGATGGGGTAGCAGAAGAAACCGGTGGGAGTACCGCCTTCAAACTTGCGCATCTCGAGTTCGGTCTTAACGGTGGGGTTGCGCTGCAGGCGCTGTACGCTCACGAGGTTCATGTAGTAGAACGCAAGTTCGGTAAGTTCGGGTACTGCACTCTGTACAAAGATGTTACACTTCTCGGGGTCGAGACCTGCCGAGAGGTAGTCGAGGGCAACCTCAATCACGTTTTGGCGAATCTTCTCGGGATTGTCGGCGTTGTCGGTAAGAGCCTGTGCATCGGCAATCATAATGAAGATTTTGTCGAATTCGCCTGAGTTCTGAAGCTCAACGCGGCGACGTAGCGAACCCACGTAGTGTCCGATGTGGAGTTTGCCGGTGGGACGGTCGCCTGTAAGGATTACTTTTTCCATATATTTAGTTTCGTTGTTATCAAATGGTTTGCAAAGATAATGCTTTTTTATATTTTAACTGAAAGAAATTATTCAAAATTATTTCAAATTTTGCTTCGTGCGGGAGGATGGCGTCTCGCAGAACTCGCGGATCTTGCAGATAATAATAAAACAATTTCAGATTGAGCTTAGGCTTTGAGGGCATCTTTGAGGCGAGAAATGGCTTCGTCGGGTGTGTCACACTCAGCCATTAGACGTACAAACTTGCTGCCTATGATAGCGCCTGCCGAGTGCTGCTGGGCGGCTGTGATGGTGGCCTTGTTAGAGATGCCGAATCCCACCAGCGTGGGGTTCTTGAGGTGCATGTCCTGTATGCGCTTGAAGTAGGCAATGGTCTCGGGACCATATTCGTTCTGCGCTCCTGTTGTTGCGTCGGTCGATACTTCGTAGATGAAGCCGTCGGTATTGTTGTCGATGAGGCGAATGCGGTCCTCGCTTGTCTCGGGTGTAATGAGCATGATGATTTTTACATCGTAGTGGTCGGCAATCTCCTTGTATTCTTCCATGTAGACGTCAAACGGGAGGTCGGGGATGATGGCACCGTCTATGCCACACTCGCTGCAACTCTTGCAGAAGTTTTCAAAACCATACTGGTATACCACATTGAGGTATCCCATGAGCACCAGCGGCATGGTAACGGCGGGACGTATGCCTTGCAGTTGCTCAAAGAGCGTGGCAAGCGACATGCCGTTCTTGAGCGCCTGTGTGGCTGCAGTCTGGATAACCGGGCCGTCGGCCATAGGGTCGCTGAAGGGGATGCCTATCTCGCAAATATCTACACCGGCAGCCTCAAGGGCCTTGAGTGTGGGCACAGTACTGTCGAGATTGGGGTAACCGGCACAGAAATAAATGTCGAGCAGCCCCGACTTCTTGGTTGTGAATAATTGAGTTATTCGATTCATAATCTTATATAGTCCTTTGTTGTTATTGTCATTGTTAGGGTTGAGGCAGAATCAGGCTCAGGAATTCCTGGAGTTTCTCTGCCGACTTGACTGCCGGGGCAGTTTCAAACTTGCTGTTGAGGTCGACTCCTGCCATGAACGGGTGATTGACGAGGGCTACCTCGCCGGCGTTATCAAGTCCCAGTCCACCGCTAAGCAAGAACGGCGTGTTGCCTGTGTAACGCGTGAGCAGACTGTGGTCAAAAGCCTTGCCGCTGCCTCCTGCCGTGTCGCAGTGGGTGTCAAATAGCAGATAGTCGGCGTGGCCGTCATAGCGATGGATTTCATTCCAGTCGGTATCGTCCTTAATGCCGAACGCCTTGATGACGCCGCATCCGGTAGCAGCATGCACCGTGTCGCACATCTCGGGCGTTTCCTGGCCATGCAGTTGCACCATGTCGAGTCCATAGGCCTTGCATCTCTCCTCGATGAAGCCTATGTCGGCGTTGACAAATACTCCCACGCGCTTTGCCCTTTGTGGCATGTAGGTCGGTACTCGGTCTACATAGCGCTTTGATGGCGGGTAAAAGATGAATCCCATCCATTGTATGGGGAGGTTGTCCACGCGACGTATGTTGTCGGGCTCGCGCATGCCGCACACTTTCACTATCATGACTGCAGTTGCTTGATGAAGTCAGCGAGCGCGGCGGCCGGCGATTCTTGTTTCATGAAACGTTCACCCATGAGGAAGCCGCGATAGCCCACGCTGCGCAGCATCTTCAGGTCGTCGACGGTCTTGAGCCCGCTCTCCGATATCTTTACATATTCGTCGGGGATGAGTTCGGCCAAGCGCACCGAGGTGTTGATGTCGGTCTTGAACACGTGCAGGTCGCGGTTGTTCACTCCCACCACGGTCACACCGTCGCATATATACTCGAGTTCGCTCTCATTGTGTACCTCGAGCAGCACGTCCATGTCGAGTTCACGGGCGCGGGCTGCCAGAGTGCGGCATTGCTGTTTGGTGAGGCATGCGGCGATGAGGAGGATGACATCGGCACCTATTTGCTTGGCTTCAAATACCTGGTACTCGTCAATGATGAAGTCCTTGCGCAGGATGGGGATGTCTACAAAGGGACGCATGCACTCCACGAAATCTGTGTGCCCGCCAAAGTAGGGCTCGTCGGTGAGAATCGACAAAGCTGTTGCTCCGGCCTTTACATACCCCGGCACTACGTCCATAGGATGCAGGTCGGGCTTAATCCAGCCCAGCGACGGTGATTTGCGCTTGAACTCGGCAATGATGCCCGTGCCCGAGTTGAGCAAAGCCTCGGGCAGCGAACTGTGGCCAAACAGGCCTTGCGACATGATTGTGTCCACATTGTGTAAGGTCTGTGCCTTGGTCTCGGCGTCAATAAGGTCGATGTCGTGCCGCTTGCGCTGGCATATTTCCTCGAGAATGGTTGCCATAACAGGGTGTTAGCTGTTGATTTCTACGAATTTCTTGAACGCCTTGAGTGCCTTGCCGCTCTCAAGCGACTCGCGTGCGAGGGCTACTGAGTCGGCAATGGGCAGGTTCTTGTCCATGATGCTGATGCCGCAAGCCGCATTGGCGATGACAACGCTCTTCTGTGCCTCGGTGGCTGTACCATCGAGCACTGCGTCAAATATCTTCATTGCTTCCTCGGCTGTACTGCCGCCGTAGAGTTGGGCGGGATCAACGTAGTTCAGGCCCATGTCAACGGGAGTGATGACTTTCTCGTAGTTGTTGGTACAAATCTTGAAACCGCTGGTAAGCGAAATCTCGTCGTATCCGTCGTAACTGTTCACAACGCCGAAGTTGTCACCTATCTTCTGGTGCACGTTGGTATACAGTCGCAGTTGTGTCTGTGTGGCTGTGCCGTGCAGTGAGTTCTTGGGGTGGCAGGGGTTGACAAGCGGACCCAGTAGGTTGAAGCAAGTGGGAATACCAAGTGCCTTGCGTGTGGGACCTACATACTTCATGCCGTGGGCAAAAAGCGGTGCGTGGAAGTAGCATATGCCCGCTTCTTCAAGCGACTTCCTGAGCAAGTCGATGTCGTCGCTGAACTTCACTCCGTGGCCTGTGAGTACATTGCTGGCGCCGCTCACCGAGGTGCTGCCTCCGTTGCCGTGCTTGGTAACGAGATAACCGGCTCCGGCTACTACAAACGATGAGCAGGTAGAGATGTTGAAGGTGTTCTTGCCGTCGCCGCCGGTGCCCACGATGTCGAGCGAGTTATAATCGCTGAAGTCCATGTAGCGGCCGGTTTCGAGCAAGCCCTGGCGAAATCCCATGAGTTCGTCTACGGTGACGCCACGGGTCTGCAATGCCATGAGCAGTGCCGCGATTTGCTGCACGTTGTATTTCTCCTCGGTTATTCCCAGCATAATGCTGTGGGTATCTTGTTGCGTGAGCGTCTCACCGCCCATGAGGCGTAATAAGTATTCTTTCATATTGTCGGTTTTTTTATTGATTTAGCCAGTTGTTGATGATAACGG
>DCGA01000083.1:15418-15894 GCA_002314465.1 bacterium UBA1790
GCTCGGGGGTAAGCACCGACTCGGGGTGGAACTGGATGCCACGTATGTCGAGTTCCTTGTGGCGCAGTGCCATGACCTGGCCTTCCTCGCTGCGTGAGATAACCTCAAGGCATGCGGGGAAGTCCTCGGTGTCGACAACCCACGAGTGGTAGCGTCCCACCGGTTGCGTGGCATCCATGCCGGCAAACATATAGTCGGCGGTGTCGATGGTTACAGATGACTGTATGCCATGGTACACCTGTGAGAGGTTGGTGAGTCGGCCGCCGAAGTATTGGCCTATTGCCTGATGGCCGAGGCACACACCCAGGATGGGCTTTACACCCTTGTAGCGGTCGATGACCTGCAGCGTGAGTCCAGCCTCGTCGGGGATGCCCGGACCGGGCGACAGTATTATCTTGTCGGCCTCCATGAGGTCGTCGAGTTCAAACTTGTCGTTGCGCACCACTGTCACCTCGGCTCCCAGTTGCTTGAGCAGG
>DCGA01000083.1:15927-28380 GCA_002314465.1 bacterium UBA1790
TGAACGAGTCGTAGTTGTCTATGATGTAAACTTTCATTGTTCAGTAAGTTTTCGTTGTCATATTCCGTTGCTTGCCATGTCTATGGCCTTGCGCAGGGCTCCCAGTTTGTGGTTGGCTTCCTGCAACTCATATTCCTCGTTGCTCTTGGCAACCACGCCGCTGCCGGCCTGGAACCAGAGTTCGCCGTTTCGGCTCACAAATGAGCGTATGATAATGGCTTGGTTGAGCTGGCCGTCGAGTCCCATGAAACCGATGCAGCCGGCATAGGCGCCGCGGCTGTGGGGCTCAAGGCGTGATATGATTTTCATCGCCTCTACCTTGGGTGCTCCCGAGAGGGTTCCGGCGGGGAAGGTGTCCATGAATGTCTTGAAACCGTGGGCATTGTCGTCGAGAGTACCTACAACACGGCTCACAAGGTGAATCACATGGCTGTAGAACTGCATCTCCTTGTACTTGGCAACATGCACGTCGTGGCAGTTGCGGCTCAGGTCGTTGCGTGCCAGGTCCACGAGCATAACGTGCTCGGCATTCTCCTTGGGATCTTGGCGCAGGTATTCGGCATTCTTACGGTCCTGGTCTATATTGCCTGTGCGTGGTACTGTGCCGGCGATGGGGTCGATGTAGGCTTCGTTGCCTTGAACGCAACAGTGGGTCTCGGGCGAACTGCCGAAGATGCGGAAGCCTCCGAAATCGAAGTAGAACAGGTAGGGCGACGGGTTGATGCAACGCAGTGCTCGGTACAGGCACAGGTCGTCGCCCTCGTAGCGCTGCACAAAGCGGCGGCTGGGTACAATCTGGAATACATCGCCGCGCAGGCAGTGCTTGATGCACTCGGCGATTGTGGCCTTGTACTGCTCGTCGGTGGTAGTGCTGGTACATTCGCCCACGGGTCTGAAGTCATAGGCGGGAGGATTGGGGCTGTTGAGCAGCGCCTGTATCTGGATGATGTTGTCTTCTTCACTTTCCGCAGGCACGATGTCGACCATTGTGAGCGAGTCGTCATAGTGGTTGAACACGATGAGGTGCTGGTAGAAAATGTAGCATATGTCGGGAGCATCGTTCTTCTCGGCGGTCTCGTCTTTTACGGGGATGTTCTCGAAGTAACGCACTGCATCAAATGCCGTGTAGCCATACAGGCCGCAGTAGCCATTCTTGTCGCCCTCAATCTCAAAGAGTGCGTAGAATTCCTGAAACGCCTTGTCGATGGTATATTGCTCGCTCAGCGTGTTCTGCTGTGCAGTTCCGTCGGGCATGGTCATTGTTACCTTGCCGTGCCCCACGCTGATGCTGGCAATGGGTTTGAAACCTATGAACGAACGATGATTGCTGCCGTCGTGGTAGTCCGAACTCTCCATGAGGCAACTCTGGGTGTATCTGTCCCTCACCTTGATATAGGTGTTCACCGGGGTATATCGGTCGGCAAGGATTCTCTTGTATACTGCCTTGTATTTATACTGTGCCATAGTCGTGTAATCGCGCCGTTACTCGGCATATTGTTTGTTGTTGAGGAAGTTGAGCATGTCTTTGTCGCCGCGTCCGCTCACTGTAATCACTACCACATCGCTGGGCTTGAGGTTCATCTTGGGAAGCACGGCAAGGATGTGGGCCGACTCCATGGCGGGGATGATGCCTTCCAGTCGTGTCAGTTCGTAGGCGGCGCGCACAGCCTCGTCGTCGTTGACCGAGTAGATGGTCGCGCGTCCGCTTTGTGCCAGATGGGCGTGAACAGGTCCGATGCCGGGATAGTCGAGTCCTGCCGAGATAGAGTAGGGCTCAATTACCTGTCCGTCGGGGGTTTGCAGCACCAGAGTCTTGCTGCCGTGCAGTATTCCCACCGAGCCGCTGTGTATGGTTGCGGCAGTCTTGTCGGTGTCCCACCCCATGCCTCCTGCTTCGGCAGCCACGAGGGTCACGCGCTCGTCGTCAAGATAGTGGTAGAATGTTCCTATCGCATTTGAGCCGCCGCCCACGCATGCCATGAGATAGTCGGGGTAGTCGCGGCCGGCTTTCTCGGGCAGTTGCTCCTTGATTTCCTCGCTGATGATGCTCTGCAGGCGTGCCACGATGTCGGGGTAGGGATGAGGACCCACTGCCGAGCCCATGATGTAGAATGTATCGGCGGGGTGGCAGCACCAGTAGCGTATGGCTTCGTTCACGGCGTCTTTCAGTGTCATGTTTCCGCTGGTTACGCTCTGCACGCGTGTGCCCAGCATCTTCATGCGCTCTACATTGGGCATCTGGCGCTGGATGTCGGTCTCGCCCATGAACACTGTGCAGGGCATGTTCATGAGGGCACACACTGTGGCTGTTGCCACGCCGTGCTGTCCGGCTCCGGTTTCGGCGATAATCTGCGTCTTGCCCATCTTCTTGGCGAGCAGTATCTGACCCAGCGCATTGTTGATCTTGTGTGCGCCGGTGTGGTTGAGGTCCTCGCGCTTGAGGAAAATGCGGGCACCGTATTTCTCGCTCAGCCTCTTTGCTTCGTACAGCGGATTGGGGCGGCCCACATAGTCCCTGAGCAGGGCGCGGTACTCGCTCTGGAACTCTTCGCTCTCGATGATGGGGATATAGGCGCGGCGCAACTCGTCGGTGCACTTATACAGTACTTCGGGAACAAAGGCTCCGCCAAATTCACCATAATAACCCTTATTGTCAATGTTGTAACTCATTGTATTGTGTTTGTAGTTTAGTCTATATTAAAACCGAATAGGGACCTGCCGTGAGTGGCGGGTCCCTATCTATGTGTCTTTAGCAATTTATCGTGGGCAATAACCTATCCAACTCACTATTAAAGTAATGCTGAGTTATTCCACCATCGTATGTATTGCTGTGTTATCATTGTTTGCTATAATTATACCGCAAATTTACGATATAAATTTAAACTATGCAACAATAACACCTAAAATAATACGAAAAAATTAGTAAATTGCCATATTATGTTTAATTTTAGGAATAAATATGCAACAAAGCGATAAATTTATTCAGTTTCGGCGCTTTCGGCCTGTTGCGCTGCCATCTTCTTCCACTTGAAATAACCGGCCACAGCCATCACGGTGTAGAACGCGTAGAGAACTGCGGTGAACGGAATCTGCTTGTAGACATAGACCACGGCACACACTGCGTCTACGGCAAGCCACAGCAGCCATTGCTCCACATACTTCTGTGCCAGAGCCCACAGAGCCACGATGCTCACTGCGGTGGTGAAGCTGTCATAGAGCGGCACGTTGCTGTCGGTGAATGTAACGAGCGCCCAGTAGATGATGCCCCACAGAACCGCTGTGGCACTGCCTATGATGGCAAGCATGCGTGCGGGCGCATGGGTGATGGCAAGCACGGGTTTGCCCGAGCTCTTGCGTCGGCACCACATGGCATATCCGTAGATTGCGGCAAGCACATAGTAGGCTTCCATGCCGAAGTCGGCATACAGGCCGCGCTCGAGATAGGCGTAACCATGGATGATGGGCATGACGACGCTCACGAGCCACAGCCATATGTTGGCCTTGTACTCAAGCCACAGGTAAAGCAGGCCCAGCACAAATCCGGCTATGTCGCAAAACTTGACAAAGTCGAATGTGGCAAAGTACTGTGTGATATAGTCTATCATTTGTAAAAATCAATTTTGGACAGGAATCAATTATAAAAAAGAAAATTAGTTTTTAATGTTTAATGCTTCGCAAGAAAATAAATGGCCTTCGCCCATAAAATCTTGTTCTTTTATTTTGCTCGCAGAGCGAGCCATTTTCTTGCGAAGCATAAATATTATTAAGAATATTTTCTTTTCCTTCCCTTTCCGTTCTTTTCCTTTAATCAAAAGTGGATTAGAAGCGCAGGGTGAGGTGTGCGAGCACGTTGGTACCTGCCATGGGGTAGAAGCGCGGGTCGCTCGAGAGCTGCATCGCGTTGCTCTTGTCACCGCCCTTGTAGAGTGCGCAGGTCTGCGAATAACCGTTGTTCTCATACTTCTCGTTGAACACGTTGTAGACGCTCACACCGGCAGTGATAGAGCGAATGTGCGGCAACTTGAAGGTGTAGGCAAGGTGCAGGTTGTTAACGAAGTAGGGGTCGAGCGAGTCTTCCTTGTTCTCGAAGTTGTCGAGGTACTGGCGGCTCACATACTGTGACTGGAACGAAGCCTCAAAGCCCTTGTAGTTGAAGGCGATGTTGCTGTTACCGATGAACGAGGGTGAGAATGCGATGGTGGTCTTGCCGCACTCTACTGCACTCTGAGTCCACATATCGTCCCATGTGTCGGCGTTATAGTCGCTCACGTAGCCCACGTAGTTCTTAATCTTGTTCTCGCTAAGTGTAGCGTTTACATCCCAGCGCAGCCACTCGGTAATCTTCACGCCTGCGGTAAGTTCAACGCCCAAGCGGTAACTGTCGGGTACGTTCTCGGCCATTGCCTCGCCTATCTCGTTGAGTTTGCCGTTAAGCACCAACTGGTCCTTGTACTTCATGTAGTAGAAGTTGGCGCCGGCGTGGAAGCGCTCGTTGCTGAACTCATAGCCCAGTTCCCAGTCATAGAGTTTCTCGGCGCGGGGATGCTCCAAGAACAGACCGTCGGTATAGTTGTTGCGGGTAGGCTCCTTCTGGGCAATGGCAAACGAAGCGTAAGCGCGCTGGTTCTTATCGATGCGGTAGTTGAGACCTGCCTTGGGGTTGAAGAAATTGAAAGTCTCGTCGATGTTGAGTGTCTGCAGATGCTCGGGCGATGCGGTCCAGTCCCACTTGTCGTTGTCGCCGTCGATGGTGTAGCCTATGTGGCGGAACTGCAGGTCGGCATAGGCGCTAAGGCCTTTCCAAATGTCGTAGTTAGCCTTGGCATATACGTTGAAGTCTTGCTTCTTGCCGGTATTGCGGTAGTACTCATGCGCGGGATCGAGTTGTGCGGTGTACTGCTCCACCCACAGCACGCGGCCGTAATGGTCGTTCTTGTAGGCGTTGAAGCCGCCGCCCAGGGTTGCGTGCAGGCGCTCGCCGGCATACTTGAGTGAGAACACGGCACCGCCAAAGTCGCTTTCAACGGCTTTCTTGCGCACGAGGCTGGCTTTCTTCACCTTGCCCTCGGCAGTAACGATGGGCTCGAGGAGGTATTCCTTGAGTGTGCGGGCGTTCTTGTACTCCTGGTAGTAGCCGTATCCGTCGGTGTAGTGGAGTGCAAAGTTGAGTTTCCACTGCGGGTTGAATGTCTGGTCGAGGATGAGCTGGTAGTGGGTCTGGCGATACACGTCCTTCTGGTCATCGTAGAAACCGGTCACCTTGCCGTCGTGCTTGATGGCTCCGTTGGGGTTGTAGGTGCGGTTATCGGTGAGGTCGCTGCGGCTGATGCCGTCCCACGCGTGGTAGGTGTCTTCCTTGCCGCCGAAGGTGATGAAGCGCAGTGCTGTCTTGTTGGCAAAGTAACCCAACTGGACATAGTAAGAGTAGAGTGCCGATGATGCACGGTCACGGTAGCCGTCGCTGCCTATGTGTGACAGGCGCATGTCCATAGCCCAGTGGTCGCCCATAAGACCGGTACCCACCTTCACGGTCTCCTTGTTGGTGTTGAACGAGCCGTAGCTGCCCGATACCTCGCCGTAGGCGCTGTTAGAGAAACGCTGTGTGAGCATGTTCACGCTCGCACCGAAAGCACCCGAGCCGTTGGTCGAAGTACCCACGCCGCGCTGCACCTGGATGTCTTGCAGCGATGACGCGAAGTCGGGGGTGTTGACCCAGTAGATAGAGTGGCTCTCGGCATCGTTCATGGGGATGTCGTTCACGGTGATATTGATGCGGGTTGCATCGGTGCCGCGCACTCGCATACTGCTGTAGCCCACACCTGCGCCGGCGTCACTTGTGGTGAGCACCGAGGGGGTGTTGCTAAGCAGGAACGGAATGTCCTTGCCGTGATTTACTGTCTCAATCTGTTTCTTTGAGAAATTGGTGAACGCAACGGGAGTGTTGCTTGACGCACGGGTGGCCAGAACCTCAACCTCGTTGAGTGCCACCGTGTCGGTCGCTGTGGTCTGTGCCAAAGCAACCATGCCGACGCCTGCAAGGGCGACAGCCAGGATGTTTCTTTTTTTCATTGTAAAATAAGTTTAGTTCTCTACGCCGGCATTACCCGGATCAGATTCTATGGGTGTGATCTCAGCCGCCAGTTTGCAGGGGCGGCACCCCCAAACTCATTGAATCGGCCACAAAGGTACTAAATTTTCTCGTATGGGAGCCATAACCGAGGGCAAAACCTCTCGCATCGATAGCTTTTTGTGCCGAAACATCGGGGTTTGTGGCAAAAAAATAGTAAATTTGCCAACGAATAATATCTAAAGTGCATTTATGAAAAAGACTATAGCATCATTACTGCTTGCCGCGGCGCTTGCAGTACCCGCAGTGGCGCAGATCCCCTATGTTCCCACGCCCGAGAATATCGCTTCGCGCGAGGAATTTGCCGACATGAAACTGGGCATATTCCTGCACTGGGGCATCTACAGCACGTTTGCACAGGGCGAATGGTATCTGCAGAATGCTGTCCCCGACCGCAACGAGTATGCCAAGGCCGCCGATGCGTTCTATCCCCATCGCTTTGATGCCGAAAAATGGGTTAAGGCTTTTAAGGACGCCGGCGCCGGTTATGTGACTTTCACCTCGCGCCATCACGATGGTTTCTCGATGTGGAAGAGCGACCAGAGCGCCTACAACATTGTCGATGCTACTCCCTACGGCCGCGACGTGATTGCACAGTTGGCCGACGCTTGCCATGCTCAGGACATGCGCCTGCACTTTTACTACAGTCACATAGACTGGGGGCGCGACGATTACCCCATGGGACGTACTGGCAAGAATGTGGGAAAGGATGTCACCAAGGCCGACTATAACCACTACCTGAAGTTCATGAATGCCCAGCTCACCGAGTTGCTCACACGTTATGGTAAGATAGGTGCTATATGGTTTGACGGAGTATGGGACCACGACCAGGACTCAGTACCCTTCGACTGGCATCTGCGCGAGCAGTACGACCTCATTCACAACTTGCAACCCGCTTGCCTCGTGGGTAACAACCACCACGGTAGTATTATACCCGGCGAGGATATTCAGATTTTTGAACGCGACTTGCCTGGCGAGAACACTACCGGCTGGGTACAAAACGGCACCCAGGTGAGTGTGTCTCATCCGCTCGAAACTTGCACCACAATGAATAATATGTGGGGTTACAAGGTGGTTGACCAGAACTATAAGTCGGTGGAGGAAATCCTGCACTTGTTGATTAAGACCTCGGGCATGGGTGCAAACTTGCTCCTTAACATAGGCCCGCAGCCCAACGGCGAACTCCCGGCAATTGCGCTTGAGAGACTCAAGGGCGTAGGGGAGTGGATGCGTGAATATGGAGAGTCGATCTACGGCACTACTGCCGGCGATTTCAAACCTGCCGAAGGCTATGCAGCCACCCGCAAGGGTAACAAGCAGTACATCCACATCACCGATAATGCGTTGGCAGGGAAAAGCATTGAACTTCCTGTTAAGGGAAAAGTGAAGTTGGCCACCGAGTTTGCATCAGGCGCCAAGGTTGCCTTCAAGCAAGCCAAGGACAACACCCTCACGCTTACCATCCCCGAGCACGCCCCCGTTATCGACTACATTATCGTCCTCCAGTAACGCGAGAGGTACTCCGCGACATACAATGGGCTCGGAAGCACCATCGCTACCGGGCCCATTGTGTATTTTTATTTCCACAAATCAACATTCCCTAACAGAAAGTCGAATAGGCTCACCATGAGAATTCCATTGTCGTTATATCCAGAACTATATCGGTCACCGGCAACAATAATCTTTCGGAAACCGTCTGAAACATGAAGAAGAGATGACTGCTCCTGTTGTACCTTTTCATTTGTAGGCAATGCATAAGCTGATTGGATATAAAGTCGTTCGTCATGTCTATTAACTATAAAATCTATCTCCAGATTCCTTTTTTCTATCTTGCCTTCGTCATTTCGCTTGAAACTCTCAACCAAACCAACGTCAACAGTAAAACCATTACGGCGCAGCTCGTTGAATATAACATTCTCCATTGCATGGGTTGGCTCAAGTAGTCGGAACCCAACAATCGCATTTCTCACACCAATGTCCTCAAAATAATATTTGGTCTCGGTACCTATGTATTTCCTGCCCTTTACATCGTAGCGTAAAGCTTCGCTGATAATAAACGAATCTTGTAGACACATGAGGTATTTTGTGATGGTTGCAGGAGTAATATCTATACCAGCTGCGGTTTTGAATGTATTTGATATGCGACGCACATTGGTACTTGAACCCATAATGGATGCAAGGATTCTTATTAACTCTCGCAATCCGTTTGGGTTCTTTAGATGATTATGTTCTACGACGTCTCTTAGGTATGTTGTTTCAAAAATCTCAAGTAGATAATTCTGCTTTTCTGAAGCCGTATTCAGATTTGCTACCGCAGGCAAGCCTCCGTATTTGTAATAATTGTCAAGTGCTTCAGCTTTTTCGCCTCCTAAAACTTCGTAGTATTCTGCAAAACTGAGAGGATGTATTCGGATTTCCCATCCCCGTCCACGGAATTCGGTAATAATATCTTTAGAAAGGAAACGTGCATTGGACCCGGTAACATATACTTCTGCATTAGGAACATTAAGATACGAATTCAATACATCTTCAAATTCCCCGACCAGTTGTACCTCATCCAGCAGGATGTAGTACTTGCCGGCATCTATCATCATACTGTCTATGTGAGCAAGCAAAGCATCGGGATCTCGTAATTTCTTGTTTCGTCGGTCTTCAAGGTTTATTTGGATGATGTGATCTGCGTGCACACCTCTGTCCATGAGCTTTTGGCTGAAAAGATTGAACAAAAGGTAAGACTTACCACAACGACGAATTCCGGTAATGATTTTAATCATACCATTACCTTCTGCCCTTAATAACTGCTCCAAATAAAATTTTCTTTCAAACACCATATTAAAACAATATTTTTGTGTCGTGACACAGATTTGTACGGCAAAGATATGTGTTTTTTTTATTTTTACAAAGTAAATTTAGAAAATTACGAATTATTTGGCATAATTCAGTACCAATGAAGAAAAAAACAGGCCAAAAGAAATTATTTAGTTCCTATTTTTTCCCTTTCATCAAATAAAATGCTACCAGGCCCATTGTGTATCTGTTGGTGTGCTGTTACATCACCAGTTCTTTCACGAGGTAGAACACCACGGGCACGAGCAGGGCGGGGAGGTAGTTGAGGGTCTTGCATTCCTTTATATTAAGTATTGAAAGGCCCGACGAGATGATGAGGATGCCGCCCACGATGCACATCTCGTTGAGCAGCGGCCCCTGCATTATCGCGGCTCCCTTGGTAAAATAGGCGATGGCATAGATGCTTCCTTGCCAAGCAAATACCACCAGGCCGGCAAGAGCCATGCCGAATCCGTAGGTCGCGGCAAACACCGCCGAAGTGACGAGGTCGAGAGTGGAATTGGTGAACAAGAACGTATTGTCGCCCTGCAGAGCCGAGAGTATGGGACCCACAATCGAGAACGTCCCGATGCAGTAGAGCAGACACGATGCCGTGAGGCCTTCCATCATCCGGCTCACTCCCTTGCGTTCGGCCCAGCGGTCGACACGCCCCTTAAGGTCGAGTCCGTAGCCCACAACGCCGCCTATAGCCATGCTCACGATGAATAGCACCGGGAATTCGCTCTTGGGCATGTTTTGTACAAATGTGTTGGCGCCTATGGCGAGCGAAACAAGCCCCATGGCGTTGAACAGGGCCACACGGTATTTCTCCGAGATGCCTTTCTTCATCAGTGTGCCCACTGTGGCACCTATGATGATGCAAGTTGCGTTGGTAATGGTTCCTATCATAATATATGTGCGTGTTTACAGTAGTTTCTTGCGGAAAGTGGTGGGGGGTATGCCTTCTTTCTTCCTGAAAAAACGGGTGAAATGGTTGGGATAGTCAAATCCCAGGGTGAATGCAATCTCGTTGACCGACAGGGTCTCGTTGGCGAGCAGTGACTTGGCCTTTTCTATTATCTTTTGCTGGATATAGGCTTGTGCGGTAATTCCGAGTTCGCGGTGCACCAGGTCGCCGAAGTAACTGGGCGAGAGGTGGAACTGCGAGGCACACCATCCCACGGTGGGCTGTCCGTGCTGTGCGGGCAGGGGGCTGTCGGTGGCGAGGTAACTGTCGAGCAGTTGGTCGAGGTGTTGCACGAAGTCGGACGAGTGCATCTTGCGCGTGTCGAACTGCCGCTCGTAGAACCTTCGGCACGAGGTGAGCATCTGTCCTATGCCCAGTCGCAGCATGTGGCTGGTGAACTCGTCGTCGGGGGCGTGCAGTTCGCTGTTGATGTTGTTGAAGCAGTTTATCGCCACCCGTCGCTCGGTGTCGTTGAGCTCAAGGGCTTCGGCCACCTCATAGTCGAAGAAGTTGAACATGTAGAAGTCACGCCCCAGTCCGGTGCCGTTGATCAACTCGGGACGGAAGGCGAGCATCCATCCACGCGGTTTTACATCGGCGGCAAGGTGCATAGACACCACATCGCCGGGCTTCATCGTGAAGATTGTTCCCGAGCGGTAACTCAGGCATGAGCCCCGAAGTAAAAGTTCGCCGAAGTTTACATCCATCAGCACCACGCAGTACATGCCGAAGTCGGTCTCGTCAAATAATGTCATGTCGGCATCGGCGAGATTGCCCACGCTCACATGGGGGTGGTGGGTCAACTGGTGGAAATAACGGTTAAACTGGTCTATATTTTCGACTTTTGTATACATATCGACTATAAATAATGGTACAAATGTAGTAAAAATAGTTGATAAAACCAAAATAATGGTATATAATTTTGGTCTAAATGGTATGTGTCTTGAATTTTGGTATTTTTTTCAGTAAAATGGTTCGCAATTATGCATTGCAATGGTGGTAGTTTTGCAACCGAAAAACTAAAACATTAATATAAACGATAACAACAATGGCAGTAAAATTCTACAAATGCGAGCAACAAGTGCCTCTCGAGATGCACAAGGTGCGCATGATCCAGAAGCTCTCGCTTCTACCCGTTGAAGAACGACTCAAGAAAATCCAGGAGGCAGGTAACAACACATTTCTGCTCCAGAACAAAGATATCTACCTTGACATGCTCACTGATTCGGGTGTAAACGGCATGTCCGACCTCCAGTTTGCGGCTATGATGCAGGCCGACGATTCCTATGCCGGCTCCGAAACATTCAACCGTGTAAAGGCGGCAGTGAAAGACGTGTTCGGCTGCGAAAATGTTCTGCCGGCCCATCAGGGGCGTGCGTGTGAGAATATCCTCGCCGAGGCCTATGTAAAGCCCGGCATGGTGGCGCTCATGAACTTCCACTTCACCACCACCAAGGCACACATCACTCGTTGCGGTGGTTCGGTAGAGGAGCTTGTCGACCCCAAGGGATTGCTTCCGCAAAGCGACGACCCGTTCAAGGGCAACTTCAACCTTGCCAACCTGAGCCAGCGCATCGACGAACTGGGCTCCGACAAGGTGGCGTTTGTGCGTGTTGAGGCTGGAACCAACCTCATCGGCGGCCAGCCAGTGTCGCTCGAGAACATGCTTGCGGTGACCGACATCTGCCACGACAAGGGCGTGAAGTCGGTGCTTGATGCATCACTGTTGCAAGACAACATATACTTTATGAAGACCCGTGAGGCACGATGCAAGTTCATGGATGTGAAGGAGATATACCACCTGCTTGCCGACCACTTCGACATTATTTATTTCTCGGCACGCAAGTTGAGTTTCTCTAAGGGTGGCATCATTTGCTCTAAAAACCCCACTTACACTCGCCAGATGATGGAGTTCATCCCCTTGTACGAGGGCTTCCTTACCTATGGCGGTATCGATGTACGCACAATGGAGGCTATGGCGCAGGGACTCTACGAGTCGCTCGACATGGAATACCTTGACCAAGGCCCCGAATTCATCAACTACCTTGCCAAGGAACTTTCGGACTACGGAGTGCCTGTAATTCTTCCTGCCGGAGGATTAGGCTGCCACCTCGACTGTCAGGCATTTGTTCCCGATATGCCCCACGACCAGTACCCGGCGGGAGCCGTTGCAGCGGCTATCTACATTGCCGGCGGTATCCGCCCCATGGAGCGTGGTTCTCTATCGGAACAACGCGAGCCCGACGGCACCGAGCGATTTGCCGAACTCGAACTGGCTCGCCTCGCTGTTCCGCGTCGTGTCTACACGCTGTCGCAACTCAAGTATGTGGCCGACCGCATTAAGTGGCTGTGGGACAACCGCTCGCTCATAGGCGGTCTCAAGTGGGTCGAAGAACCCTCGGTATTGCGTTTCTTCTTCGGTCGTCTCAAGGAGATAGGTTACTGGCAGGAAGAACTCGCTGCCAAGTTCCGCCAGGACTTTGGCGACAGCCTGTAAACTTAGCGTATCAGCATAAAGCCGTTTGGCTACCTT
>DCGA01000117.1:0-257 GCA_002314465.1 bacterium UBA1790
CTCCCGAGCTGTATGCCGACATCGTGAAGAACGGCGTATATCTGTCGGGTGGTGGCGCTCTGCTGCGCGGTCTTGACAAGCGACTGACCGACAAGATCGGTATCCAGTTCCACGTGGCAGAGGATCCCTTGCACGCTGTGGCTAAGGGTACTGGCGAGGCTCTCAAGAACATCAAGCACTTTAAGTTCTTGAAGCGCTAAGCAACAAACTGAATTACAACACTATAACGCATTGCAGTTATCGAAACGGGTGTAAAA
>DCGA01000117.1:266-3081 GCA_002314465.1 bacterium UBA1790
CCCGCCACGGTAACTGCTGTGTGATATAAAGGAATAGAGAACTAACGCAATAGTTTAGCATAATAGAGAATGAACAATCTGCTTCATTTCCTAATCAAGCAATACCACTGGTTCTTGTTTATTATCTACGTGATAATAAGCGTGATAATGCTGGTAAAAGATAACCCTTACCAGCAGAGTGTGTATCTCACATCGGCCAACTCGGTCACTGCAACAGTGTACGAGGGGATTGCGTCGGTTACTGGCTATGTGCACCTAAAGGACATCAACGAGGACCTGCAAGAGCGTAATGCATTGCTCGAAATGGAGGTTGTAAAACTGCGCAACGAAATCAATGAATACAAGATTCAGTTGCCCGACAGCAATATACAACCCCGCCTGCAGCAGTTCAACTTTGTGGTTGCACACGTAATTAGCAATAGCATTGCACAACCCAATAACTACATTACCATTAACCGCGGAAGCGGTGACGGCATCAAACCCGAAATGGGCGTCGTTGACCAAAATGGTATTGTGGGCATCGTTGATGTGACTGGTCCCCACTCTGCCCGTGTCATTTCACTGCTTAATCCCGACATGAAACTGTCATGTAAACTCAAGAACAGCGAGTACTTCGGCAGTATGGTATGGGATGGTGGCAGCCCTCAGTATGCAATACTTGAGGAACTGCCCAAGCACATGAAGTTCTCTGTGGGCGATACAATCGTTACCAGCGGCTACTCATCGGTGTTCCCCGAAGGCGTAATCGTGGGAACCGTGGTTGGTCGAGCACGTAACCTCACCGACAACTTCTTCTCTCTCAAGGTAAAACTGACAACAAACTTCAGTCAGTTGAGTACAGTGCGCATTATCACTAACGACATGAGAGAAGAACTCAAGGCACTTGATCCTAACAACGACAAAGAAAAGAAAGACAACGAAAAGTGAACCGAACAATAACTCAACTCATATGGCTCACCATTGTACTCACACTGCTGCAAGTAGTGTGTAACAAGATTATCTTGTTCAATGTTGCGACCCCCATCATATTCATCTATGTGCTCTTGCGACTGCCGATGAATATGCCCAAGGTGTGGGTGTTCACCATTGCCTTTGCTTTGGGTCTTACGATAGACATCTTTGGCAACACACCCGGTATGAACGCATTATCGTGCACACTTGCATCGTCGGTGAGGATGCCGGTTTTCTACTTATATGCGCTCCGCGAAGACGAAATGAAAACTGTTGTTCCGTCAATCACTACACTCGGTGTGGGCAACTACTTCAAGTACATGTCAACGATGGTGCTCATCTATTGCACCCTTCTGTTCTTCATACAGGCATTTACCCTGCACAACGCCATTCTCACAGTAGAAAGACTGCTGTGCAGCAGTGTATTGTCTGTAGCATTACTCATGGGAATTGACAGTTTAGTAAGTACAAAGCGTGAGAAAAGATTATAATCTCGAAAGACGTAAATACGCCATTGGCGGATTCATTGTCGTGCTGGTGATAATTTACATCATCCGCCTCTTTGTGTTGCAGCTTAGCGACAGCAAGTACAAGGAAAACGCCGATTCCAACGCCTTCATCGAGAAAGTAATCTATCCTTCGCGCGGCTTGATTTACGACCGCAAGGGTCGTCTTGTAGTATACAACCGCCCGGCTTATGACCTTGTGATGATTCCCAAGGATGTACTCCCGTTTGACACTCTCGACTTCTGCAATACCATGCAGATAACCCGCGAGGACTTTGACAAGCGCCTTGAGGCAATGAAGAAAAACCGCAATTACAGCTCTTACACACAGCAAATCTTCATGAATCACCTCTCGGCACAAGACTACGGCCGACTGCAAGAGAAACTATACCGATATCCCGGCTTCTTCATTGTTCAACGCATACTTCGCGAGTACAACTATGCGGCGGCAGCCAATGTCCTTGGCGACATACGCGAGGTCAACAACAAAGACATTGAGCGTGACGACTACTACCGCCCCGGTGATTTAACCGGTGACCTGGGCGTAGAGAAGAGTTACGAGCGTTTCCTGCGCGGAAAGAAAGGTAGCGAAATCCTCATTCGCGACGCACTTGGAAAGATTCAAGGTCACTACAACAACGGTTCCAACGATGTTGAGCCCGTTGCCGGCAATGACCTCCAGTTGAGCATCGACATTGAGTTGCAGGAATTCGGCGAGACACTCATGCAAGGCAAAATCGGTGCCATTGTGTGTATTGAACCCAAGACCGGTGAGATACTTGCACTGGTATCAAGTCCCAGTTACGACCCCGCTCTGCTTGTAGGCAAGGAACGAAGCAAGAACTATAGCGAACTGCTTAACAATCGATTCAAGCCTCTGTTTGACCGTTCGATTATGGGTGCCTATCCTCCCGGTTCTACATTCAAGCCATCGCAAGGCCTTATTTTCGAGCAAGAGAATATCATCAACCTGGGTACTGCCTATCCTTGCTACCGAGGCTTTATCAGCGGAGGCCTTCGTGTAGGTTGCCACGGCCACGGCTCCCCCATCACACTCAAGCCCGCTATCCAGACCTCGTGCAACGGTTACTTCTGTTGGGGTTTGAAGCACATGCTCGACAACCGCAAGAAGTATGGCTCAACATCCAAGGCGTTTGAGATTTGGAAAAGATACATGGTTGATTTCGGCTACGGCTATAAACTCAACGTTGACCTCCCCGGTGAGAGCCGAGGCTTTATCCCCAATAGCGCTTTCTACGACAAGATTTATGGAGAGGACAAGTGGGTTGCCAATTCTATCATCAGTGATGCAATCGGACAGGGCGAGATTCTCGCTACCCCACTCCAGATTGCCAACC
>DCGA01000117.1:3132-3607 GCA_002314465.1 bacterium UBA1790
ATTGCCAACCGCGGCCACTATATCACGCCCCACGTCGTGCGTAACATTATCGGAGTCGGTGTGCTCAAAAAGAGTATTGAACGCCACGATACACGCATCAAGCAGGAATACTTCGAGCATATCGTTGAAGGAATGCGAATGGCGGTTACCGGCGGTACCTGCCGCAAGGGTAATGTACCGGGGCTTGACATCTGCGGCAAGACAGGTACTGCACAAAACCCCCACGGACGCGACCACTCAGCATTCATGGGATTTGCTCCGATGAATGACCCGAAGATTGCAGTGGCTGTGTATGTTGAGAACGGTGGTTTCGGAGCTACGTTTGGTGTTCCCATCGGTTCGCTCATGATCGAGAAGTACCTCACCGGCAAAACTACTCGCGACGGCCTTGCCTCGCAGATGGCTCACACCTCAACCTACAGCACAAAGGCTTACGGCAAACCGGTTAAGGCAACTAAAAAAGAACAAACGGCTG
>DCGA01000137.1 GCA_002314465.1 bacterium UBA1790
AGCCGCCCATGATTTTCAATCCCTGGAACACCGTACCCGCGATGATGCCCACCGACAAGGCTGTAATGGCTCCATCGGGCGACAAGACCGTCATCTTCTTCTCGCCCCAGAACAATGGCGCCAACAAGTGGCTCGTTTCGCCCGAAATAACCATCCGCGAGGGCTTCGTCTGCCGCTTCACCGCCAAGGCCTATTCCGAGTATGTGGAGAGCATGAGCGTGTGCGTGTTCAAGGACGGCGCGCAGAACCCGCAGACCGACTCTTACGAGGAAGTGAGCACCATCAGTTCGGTGACCTTCGGCGCATGGACCATCTACGAGACCGACCTGAGCCAGTATGCAGGACAAACCGTACGCGTGGCGGTACACTACACCTCGTTTGACGCATTCTTCGCCCAGATCGACGACTTCTATGTGGGCAACCTCGAAGGCGACGGCACAACCGTCAACGTGGGCGATGTGCAGCAATACAATGTTACCCTCGACGGCTCACTGGTGGCCAACACCACCACACCCCAGGTTGTTTTCAACGATGTGACAGCCGGCACACACGAACTGGGCATCCAGGCACAGTATGTGAGCGGCACAAGCGAATACACCAAGTATCCCTTCACCCTCAAACTAATAGGTGACTTCAACGAGGACAAGGCTGTCGACGTGAGCGACCTCTCGATGATTATCAACCAGATTCTGGGCAAGTGCGACTACGGCAAACGCTGCGACATGAACGGCGACCGCGTCATCGACATCAACGATGCTTCGGCACTCATCAACCTGATGCTGGGTAAGGTTCAGTAAAGACAATGGACGAGGCTTTAAGGATAGATATTGACAAGTTGCTGCAGTCACGGCTGCCAAAGCACTACCGCTACATCCCCCGTTGGGCTGTAGCGTGGCTCAAGCGCACCGTGCATCAGGACGAACTCAACGGTATCCTTGAGCGAGGCAAGGACCTCAAGGGCGTGGAGTTTGCCAGCCATGTGCTCGGCGAACTCGACATCAAGGTCAACGTGCGTGGCATGGAGCGCCTGCAAGAGGGCAAGCGATACGTCTTCGCCGCCAACCATCCGCTGGGTGGTGTGGACGGACTCGCCCTCATCTCTCACATGGGGCAACACTATGGCGGCAACATACGCTTCATGGTCAACGACCTGCTCATGGCAGTTAAGCCTCTCGACAATATATTCCTGCCCGTGAACAAGCACGGCAGGCAGTCGCGCAATGCAGCCGCTCTCATCAGCGAGCAGTACAGCGGCGACAACCAGATGCTCACGTTCCCCGCAGGTCTGTGCTCAAGACTGCACGACGACGGCACTGTGGCCGACCTCGAGTGGCACAAGCATGTGGTGGTGCGCGCCATCCACGACCAGCGCGATGTGGTGCCCGTATATGTCGATGCACAGAATTCCCGGTTCTTCTACCGCCTGGCGCGGTGGAGGGCGCGACTGGGGGTGAAGTTCAATGTCGAGATGCTGTATCTGCCCGACGAGATGTTCAAGAAACGCAACACCACGCTCAACATCACCGTGGGCTACCCCATCGCCTGGCAGCAACTCGACCAGACCGACCCCAAGGGGCAGGCAGCGCAACTGCGCGACACTGTATATAACATCAAAAACAATCAATTATGATTGAACCTATCATAGAAGCCGTTAACCCAAGCCTCATTGAGGCCGAACTCACCGACGACCGACTGCTGCGCGAGACTAACAAAGCCGGCAACCGCATCTACGTCGTGGACGCACACAACGCGCCCAACACGATGCGAGAGATAGGCCGTCTGCGCGAAATCGCATTCCGTGCCGGTGGCGGCGGAACGGGTCTGAGCTGCGACATCGACGAGTTTGACACCATGCCCAACCCCTGCCGCCAACTGCTGGTGTGGAATCCCGAGCGCCGCGACATCGTGGGCGCCTACAGGTATCTGCCCGGTGACGAGATGGAACGCGACGAGCAAGGCCGGCTGCGCATAGCCATGTCGCACATGTTCTCGTTCTCGCAGCAGTTTATCGACGACTACCTGCCGCAGACCATCGAACTGGGACGCTCGTTTGTGAGCCTCGACTACCAGTCGACCCGTGCAGGCAACAAGGCTCTCTATGCCCTCGACAACCTGTGGGACGGCCTTGGCGCACTCAGCGTCATCCACCCCGAGATTAAGTACTTCTTCGGCAAGATGACCATGTATCCCAGTTACGACCGCGAGTGCCGCGACCGTCTGCTGGAATTCCTGCACACCTATTTCCCCGACCCCGAGCATCTCGTAACACCCATCGAGCCTCTGAGCGGCGTCAAGGTACACGACGAACAACTATTCTCGGGCGGCGATTTCAAGGACGACTACAAGCGCCTTAACGGCTTCGTGCGCTCACACGGCATCAACATCCCGCCGCTGGTCAACGCCTACATGTCGCTGTCGCCCACAATGAAGGTGTTCGGCACTGCCATCAACCACGAGTTTGGCGAGGTGGAAGAAACCGGCATCTTCATCAAGATTGACGAGATTACCGAGCAAAAGAGATACCGCCACATCGAGACCTTCAGGATGGCACTCCGGGAAAACCTCGGGCGCCTCAAGGGACTCATCTCAAAGAAATTCAAAAGCAAGAAAATATTATGAAAAAAGTATTTTTCATCGCCCTGATGGCAGTCGCATCGCTGGCTCATGCCGAGGTGCAACTCGACTACGAGGCTGGTGTTACCGTTAACGCCGGCAAGGGCGACTTCGCCCCCCACTACATCATGGCGGGCCGCGGCGGAACCATAACGCAGCAATACTCTACCCTGCTCCAGGCTGGCATCAGCCACAAGATGGACACCACAGCGCGCCTCTCGTGGGGCGCAGGTGCCGAGGTGTGGGGCGGATGGGCTTCATCGACCGATTATCTGCGCGGACTGGAAACCAGCCCATACGCTAATCCCCAACACCCTGCTCGCGCATGGGTGCAGCAGGCATTTGTCGAGGGCAAGTACCGCGCTGTCTACGTTACCCTGGGACAGAAAGAACACCACTCGGCTCTGCTCAACGACGCCTTGTCGAGCGGCGACATGACCATGAGCAATAACGCTCGCCCCATGCCCGGATTGCAAGCGGGGTTTGTCAATTTCCAGAACATCCCCTTCACCAGCGGTTGGGTACAGATCAACGGCGAGATAGGATACTATCGCACCACCGATGGCAAGTGGCTCGAGAACCACTACAACGAGTACAACCACTTCATCACCACTGGCTCGTGGATGAACTACAAGAACCTGTATCTGCGCACCAAGCCCGGACAGCGCGTCGTGGCTACCGTGGGCATGCAGGCTGCCTGCCAGTTTGGCGGCACACGCACCAAGCGCGAGAACGGCGTGGTGACCGAGGTGATTAAGCAGAAGAGCGACATAGGCGCATTCTTCAAGGCGTTCATCCCTGGCAAGGGGTCGAGCGTCAAGGGCGAGGAATACTACGAAGGCAACCACCTGGGCTCGTGGGATGCTGCGGTTGACGTGAACCTCAACGGCGGCTCTTGCGTGCGCGCCTACTACCAGTCGCCCTGGAACGACGGCTCGGGCATAGGCAAACTCAACGGCTTCGACGGCTTGTGGGGCTTAGAGTTCAAGGCTGCCAAACCCGGTATCGTGAGCGGAGCGGTTATTGAATACCTCGACCTCACCAACCAGAGCGGCCCCATCCACTGGGCTCCCGCCGACTTTGAGGGAACACCCATCACCGTTGAGGCTACCGGAGCCGACGACTACTACAACAACTACGCCTTCAACGGTTACCAGGCTGGTGGCATGAGCCTTGGCTCGGCATTCGTGCCCGGTATCATCTACAACACCAACGGCTACATTCGCTTCAAGGACACCATGATGCGCGGCTTCCACGTGGGCATCAACGGCAACATCCCCTCCCAACTCGCCTACCGCGTGATGGGTTCTTACCGCAAGTCGTGGGGTACTCCCTTCATTCCCCGCCTTGAGCCCGCCTCATGCGCTTCGTTCATGCTCGAGGCTACCTACTCGCCCCGTTGCGCGAGAGGCCTCGACATCAAGGCACAGTTGGCACTCGACCGCGGCAAGATGATAGGCGATAACACCGGCGCACTCGTGAGCGTGACTTATAACGGTAACTTTACACTTGGCAAATGATGAAAAAGACTTTATATACCCTGATGATAATGGTGGCTGCCATCGTGTCGATGACATCGTGCACCCACAATAACGGCGACATAGGCCCCTGGTTCGGACTGTGGCACATCGAGTCGGTTCAGAAGGACGGCGCGGCAATCAACGGCTACAACGGCACCAATTTCTTTGCGTTCCAGACATCGGTGTTCCAACTCCGTTACACCGACGACTACCAGACAGAGCAACAGACCACCGGCATGTGGCAGGACCTGGGCAATGAAATCACCGTGACTTTCCCCGACCAGACAATCATATGGACACAGTTTTACGGCATCGACATGACCAAGGATGCTGTGAACCGCTTTAAGGTTGAGTCAATCACCGGCAAGGACATGGTCCTCACGCTGGCATCGAGCGACGGACACAACTATCGTTACATTCTCAAGAAGTGGGGTAAGTAAATGAGCAAATGGGCACATATCGCATGCGCTGTGGCGGCTCTTGTGGTCGCTGCCGTGACGCTGCACACCTTTGGCGTGGCTCAGGGCTGCACCATCGTGGCGGCACTTGCGGTAGCCTTTGCACTCCCCTACGCCGTGGCAAGGCGCTGCTCATG
>DCGA01000157.1:0-2983 GCA_002314465.1 bacterium UBA1790
CAAGCAGACCGAAAAGGCATACGAACTTTACGAAGAAGCCATCGCGCTCAACCCCGGCAACGTGGGCATCATGAACAACTATGCCTACTACCTGTCGCTCAACGGAGGCGACCTTGACAAAGCCGAGCGCATGGCGGCTCTCGCTGTGAAGGCCTATCCGCAGAGCGCGACCTACCTCGACACCTACGCCTGGGTTTTCTTCAAGAAAAAAGACTATAAGATGGCGCTCATGTATATCAAGAGTGCCATGGACAACGAGGAAGAGGACGAACACAGCGCCGACGTGCTCGACCACTACGGCGATATCCTTTTCATGAACGGTGAATCAGAGGCTGCACTTGAACAATGGCAGAAAGCCCTTGAAAAAGCCCCCGACAATGAACTCATACAGAAGAAAGTGAAACACAAAACCATATTCAGCGAATGAAATACTACAACATACTTGCAGCCGCAGCACTGCTGACACTGGCCTCATGCGGCACAACCAAGAAAGTGGCCGACACAGAAAACCCCACAGCAATCACAACAACACAAACGACACCGCAAGAGCGTGCTCAGGCCATTGCCTCGACCTACGGGTCATGGACAACCCTGCAGACGGGCGGCAACATCCAACTGGGCGGCACCAAGAACTTCTCGAGCAGCATTAACGTGCGCATGGAGCGCGACAAGAGCATCTATATCTCGCTTCGTCCCATGCTGGGCATTGAGGTGGGACGCCTTGTCTTCACCGGCGACTCGGTAATCGTGGTCGACAAACTCCACCGCCAATACATCGCCGAGAACGTGTCATTGTTCACCAACGGCCTTCCTGCCACAGTGAGCACTCTGCAAGACATCTTCTTGGGACGTGCATTTATCCTCGGTGAGGGCACCTACAACGCTTCACGCGTTGAACTTGCCACCCCGTTGAGCAGTACAGGGAAGTGTAACCTCAAACCCAGCAAACAGGTAAAGGGTTTCACCTATGAGTTTACCTTCGACGAAAAAAACAACATCCTCTCACTTCAGGTAGTACCCGACGGAGCGAAGAGCAAAACCTATAGTGTCGACTACAGCGAAGTGCAGCCAAAACAGGCCGGTAACATTGCACATAGCGTGAGCGTTGCGGGAACAATCAAGGGATCGGCTCTCAACTTCACCCTCAACTACAATGACATCACTTGGAACCAGGCTGTAAAAATCGACGCTTCAATCCCGAGTAACTACAAGCGCGCCGACATACGCAGTCTGTCAAGTCTGCTTTCGGGCAACTAAAATATAATGAAAAGGCTGATGGCAATAGTGGCCGCAGGGCTCCTGTGGGGGCTCGGGGCGATGGCCCAAACCAACGGGGCATCGCTCGAGCGGGCTATGCGCAGCCTCGACGATATATCGTCGCTACTCACCGAGCAGGAGCACAACATCGTGCACCTTGAGGCGCAGCTCGACAACATCGCGCAGCAACAGCGAGCCATAAACGACACCATCACCCGTCACAAGTGGCAACTGGCACAACTGCGGTCACAGTATGCCCAGGTAGTGCGCAACATCAATGCCCATTCATCGGCAATAGACCGCCTGGCGTTTATTTTCTCGGCTAAATCGTTCGGACAGGCATGGCAACGAGCAACCTACCTGCGCCAACTCTCGCAATGGCGCGAAGCACGCAGCCAGATGCTCAATAAGTCGCTGCAACGACTCAACTCGCAGCAGCAGGCACTGAGCAAACTCATGTCGACACGACGGGCCACACTCAACGCCTGCAACAACACCCGTGCAGCGCTACAATCACGACTCGACGAAGCCACTGCGCTCATAGTTGAACTACGTTCCCAAGCGCCACAGTTATCTGCAGTGCTCAAGGAGAAAAAAAACAAGGCTCAGCAACTGGGGCAGTCACTCGACCGCATCACGGCGTCACAAGTACCACAAGGCGAAGACGTTGCACCGCTTGCACTGCAACAAGGCAGTCTGCAATGCCCCGTCCTCGGCCGCCATCGCATAACAGGAACTTTCGGTAAGCAGCATCACCCCACCCTGCAATATGTCACAACGATAAACAACGGCATAGACATCACCTGTATGTCGACCCCGGCCACTGCTGTTGCCGTAGAGAGCGGCGTGGTGAGCGGCTTGTATAACCAAGACCCGGGTACTTGCATCGTGATGGTGCGCCACGGCGACTACCTGAGCGTGTATGCCGGACTCACCCACATCGCTGTAAAGAAAGGACAACCCGTTAGCCGACGCCAACCGCTGGGCGAGGTAGCAGTTGACCCCAATACCCACCGCCCTGTGTTGCACTTCGAACTGAGGCAAGGAACCACGGCACTCGACCCAACACTGTATATAACCAAGTGACAAACAAGTAAATACCAATCCCGTAAATGGCTACATATATCGTGACATCAACGGCATTCCTTCCCGACAGCAACACCACCGTGGGGAGTGCGCGCGTTGAGATAAGCGACCACCACATGGCAGCCTTGCGTGCATTGGTTAACGAGGTGGGGACCACCGATGTGGGAGTTCTTGACCTTGAGCACGAGATGCCTGCCCTCTACGACATATTGAAAGAAGCCTGCGAAGTAGCAACCACGCCGGCAGTCGAGGCCTACTACCTGCGCAAGTTTTATTGCGAAGGACGCATCAACTACAATGTCGACGAGGTAAAATATCGCTGTGAAGCCGCAGGGTTCTACACCTACGACGTGGGCGTAGACGCTTTCATGTATGACCAAGATCCCAACCAGGCGCTGATGGAGCAGGAGTGCAACAACCGCATCTTCTTTGAGGAATGGCTGCCCGGTTACATCGATTCGCTCGACGACTTGGAGTTCATTGATTTCATGGCCAACATCATGGACTACGAAATGACCGACTTAGGGGAATGGGAGTTTACCATCGAGGTACCTGATACACTGAAACGATGATGCGCCAGTTCATAATATCGCTTTTCATCTTGCTTTCGGCAATAGCCTACGCCGACAGCAAAGCGGTT
>DCGA01000157.1:2997-6358 GCA_002314465.1 bacterium UBA1790
CCCCCGAGCAACTGCACCTTACCACCGACCGCCATTGCTACGATGCCGGCGAGAGAGTGTGGATGAGAGTGTTCATGACCAATGCCGCCGACAAGCAATATATCGTGCAAAGCCAATACATCTACGTCGAACTCATCGACAACGAATCAACTGTGTATAAACGCGTTATACTTAAAGCCGACAACGATATTTATTGCGGCTACCTTGACATTCCCGCCAACATTGACAAAGGGAAGTATTACATGCGCGCTTACACATCGGCCAATTATAACGTTGCCAACCTTGAAAGTCTCATTTCTATTACCATAGGTGATACACAAGGCACAATAACGGCCACATGCAAGCCCGACTTCATACCTGCAATCGACTACAGGCAAGAAGGTGACAGCATGGTGGTATATATCGACCTGGGCAATGAATGCGCTGTGCAACAATCAACTTTCACTATCGCTGTATCAACCGATAGCATTGACAGTAACGACATCGCTCGAAGCATTGCACGCCCCATGCCCAATGAAACGCACAAGCGTCCACTGCACGAGATGTCGCAGCAAATCACAGGCAGTGTAACCGAGCCGCAGGGAACACGCTTTACCCACCCTGTGGACATTTCGCTCATAGCGCCCCTTGACAATTTCTTCCTTTCCACACGCAGCGATGTGAACGGCAACTTTGTCTTTAAAGACCTGGAAATCCCCGACAGCACCATGCTACTGCTGCAGGCAATGGGAGACAGAGACAACAACGAGCTGCTGCTCACAGTAGACACACGCAGTTTCCCCACCTGTCAGTATCTGGGCCACGACGGCGACATTGTAGAAATCACCATCGACGATAACGAGGACAACCCGTTTATGGTCGACAATTCCATTCAACTTAGCAACATCACCGTGCTGGGCATGTACACCGAAAAGACCAAGCGTGATGCAATATCACTTACGGCCGACGAATCGCTATCGTATGACAAAATCAAGGAATTCGACTCATCAAACCTGCACGACCTGTTCCAGCGCATCTCGGGCGTGACCTTTGATGTAGACGGAGGGCTGCACATGCGCAGCAACAACTCGATTTATGGCGACAACCTTGCCACTGTAGCGGTCGACGGCGTTATTATGAACGGCGAGTTTGACCTCAACACCATCCCCATAGGCGATGTGCTGCGCGTAGATGTGTTCAAGAGCGGAGCCTCGGTGATATGGGGAGCCGATGGCGGCAGCGGTGTCATCTCGGTCATCACAAGGGCCGGTGACGGTAAATATATACAGAAACGCAGCACCAACATAAAGAAAATATTTGCACAGGGTTACCAGAGGTTCAAACCCTTTGTGCATATTCCCGGCAGCCCTACGTTGTACTGGAACCCCGCAATAACGACACAAGGCAACCAAGTGCTGACACTCAAGGTTCCCGCAGTAGCAGGCAGCTATATCACTGTGGAAGGACTGACATATTCGGGCAAAACCATCCACTCCCATCAACCGCTACAATAGTTTGGCACGAAAATTGCGAAACAACATATAGATGAAACAGTTCAATTACATATTCCTGCTCATGGCACTCTCGCTCGCTACCCAGGCGATGCAGGCCCAGGACGACTCTGTAAAGGTTCGTCTGGTTACCTTCTACCCTGGCAGTGAGGTATTTTCGGTGTACGGCCACAGCGAGATACGCGTGACATGGGATGGTAATGACTGGTACTTCAACTACGGCGTCTTTGACTTCAACGAACCGGGATTTGTTTACCGTTTCGTGAAGGGCAACGCCGACTACATGTGCGTTGCAATGCCGCCACAATACGCCACCGCAGGCATGCGTGGCCGCCGCATGATAGAACAGGAACTCAACCTGAGCCAGGAACAGGCTGTAAAGGTGCGTGACTTCCTGATTAACAACGTACGACCCGAAAACTGCAAATATCAATACCAGTATCTGGGCGACAACTGCTCAACACGCCCGCGCGACATTATCGAGATGGCTACCGGTGAGACACTTCACTACCCCGTCATGACCGATACTGTCACATATCGTGACATGATGTCACACTACTCGCGCAATTATCCGTGGGAGCAGTTTGGCATAGACCTCGTTCTCGGCTCAGACCTTGACGAACCCCTCGACCTGCGTCAGCAGATGTTCATCCCCATGGTGCTCATGAACGCCGTGGATGGTGCTACGCTCGACCGCGACGGCAGCCGTGTGCCTCTGGTGAGCAAACGCGAGGTAATGGTCGACGGTAGCGAGGAAGGCACAGTCCTGCCACCCACACCCTGGTATTTACACCCCATTACTGCGGCTATCGCCTTGCTGGCGCTGGTCGTAGGCATCACTATTGCCGACCTCAAGCGCCACCGTGTGACACGATGGCTCGACTTCGGCATCAGCACCGTCTATTCGATGGCAGGCTGCATTGTCTTTTTCCTCATGTTCGTGTCGGTGAGAGAAGCCACGTTCCCCAACTTCAATGCACTGTGGGTTAACCCCTTCTACCTCATTCCGCTCGCGCTCATGTGGAGCAGCCGCACCCGCAAGGCTCTCAAGCTTTATCATGCGGTAAACGGCGCAGTAGTAGCGCTCACAATCGCNNNGGCCATTGCTGCCACAGGTGATGAACACAGCCTTCCTGCCGCTCATGATCGTGCCCGTTCTCAGGGCTATCGCACACATGCGGGTACAATAATTAACCAAATTAGCAAAAATCCACTGCTACACAACGCGTTTTTAAGGAAAAATGCGTACCTTTGTGAGATTATTGCATCGAAACAAAAAAAACAAAAAACATATATTATGGCACTAAGTGACCTTATCAAGAAATTATTTGGCACCAAGTCGGACCGCGACATGCGCAAACTCACACCCATTGTGGAGAAAATCAAGGCTGTATATCCCGAGATTGAAGCCCTCTCTAACGACGGACTGCGCCAGCGCACTGCCGACATACGCCAGCAACTGCAAGACGCCGTGCAGGACAAGCGCGACGAGATTGCACGCATCAAAGCCGAAATCGAGACTCTCGAGTACGACAAGCGCGAGGAACTCTGGAACAAAGTAGACAAAATCGAGAAAGAAATTCTCGAAGTACTTGAGGACAAACTCAACGAGGTTCTCCCCCAGGTGTTCTCGGTCGTTAAAGAAACAGCAAAGCGCTTCTCACAGAACGAGACCATCGAGGTTACCGCAACCGACATGGACCGCGACCTGTGTGCACAAGGCAAGGACTTCGTCGACATCGAAGGCGACAAGGCTATCTACTACAACCACTGGGTTGCCGGCGGCAACGAGACCGTGTGGAACATGGTTCACTATGACGTTCAGCTCATCGGTGGTACAGTACTTCATCAGGGTAAGATTGCCGAGATGG
>DCGA01000157.1:6367-6488 GCA_002314465.1 bacterium UBA1790
ACCGGTGAAGGCAAGACCCTTGTGGCTACCCTCCCCGTGTTCCTCAACGCACTCACCGGCAACGGTGTTCACGTCGTTACCGTGAACGACTACCTTGCTAAGCGTGACTCGGAGTGGATGG
>DCGA01000098.1:0-3143 GCA_002314465.1 bacterium UBA1790
ATCGTATGCCTGGGCGTGGACAACACCAAGCTGCACAACTTCTTCGACGGCAAGGTGCCCGTCGTGACCGACGCACGCAGCATGCAGGAGTGTGTCGACAAGTGCGCTCAACTCGCTACCGACGGGCAGACTGTGCTCCTGTCGCCCTGCTGCGCAAGTTTCGACCTGTTCAAGAGTTACGAAGACCGTGGCGCACAGTTCAAGCAGTGCGTCAATGAATTGAAATAACCTAAACACACATCCCTAATTTAAAACCACAACGACACATGAACGAACAGAAACAAGAAAAACGAACTTCGCTTTATGAGTTCAACCAGAAGTATGGCGACCCATGGATTTGGGGCATCTTCATTGGGTTGCTCATCATTTCGGTTGTAGAGAACTACAGCGCTTCGAGCCGTGAGGTGGCTCGCACGGGCAGCATCTATGCACCCATCCTCAAGCACTGTCTCTTTCTCACCCTCGGTACTGCCGCGACCTACTTTATTGCTCGTCGCGACTACAACAAACCGTCATTCCTGGCTGTCATCATTCCGGGCATGGCTTTGATTACCGTGGGGTCGCTTGTCTATGTAATGCTGTTCGGTCATGTCATCAACGGCGCACAGCGTGCAATCACTCTGCCGGGTGGCATCACTTTCCAGCCGGCCGAACTTGCCAAGTTGTCCATCGTAACCCTGCTCGCCTATCTGCTGGCGGTTTACCAGAGGGACAAGGGTCTCATGAACCGTGGACTTATGCTGGCTTGCGGTGCCGTGTGCCTATACTGCGGACTGATGATTCAGAGCGGTTTCACTAACTGCGCCATCATCATGGCTATTTGCCTCACCATGCTACTCATTGGCGGAGCACGCATCAAGACCATCGCCATCGCACTGGTGTGCGCGGGCGTGCTGGGCGGATGCGGACTCCTCATCAAGTCGGCAGGCGACCGCAACGAGCAGATTGTACAAAGTACCGACACCGAGGTGGTGGTTGACGGCGAGGATATCGCTGCAATCGAAACCGCACAACCCGCTCCCACCATCAAGGACCCCAAGAAGGTCGACCGATGGGCTATGCGTGCTAAGCGCATCAAGGACTGGTGGAACAACGACTCGCTCGTATACTGGGCAGTTACCAACGAAAACCAGCAGGAGGTATTCTCTCGCATGGCACAAGCCCACGGCGGTGTCTTTGGCGTTGGCCTCGGACAGTCGCGAGAGTGTGCACGCCTGCCCCTCGCTTTCAGCGATTATATCTTCTCTATCATCGTCGAGGAAACCGGATTTGTGGGCGGTATGTTCGTGATGCTGCTCTACCTGTCGCTGCTGGGACGAGCGTTCATCATCGTGCGCAAGTGTACGCGTGCGTTGCCTTCGCTGCTCATCATCGGTATGGCATCGCTCATCACCTATCAGGCGCTCATTCACATGGCAATCAACACCGGCGTGTTCCCCGTTTCGGGACAGCCTCTGCCGCTCATCTCTAACGGTGGTACGGCTATCCTCGCCATGAGCGCGGCGTTCGGCATCATGCTCAGCGTGAGCCGCACCATTGCCGTGAACAAGAACGCTACGTCAACTGCGGCACCCGAGCCCGAACTCCCCGCTGGTCTCGATGCCGAGAACCCCATACAATTAGAACCTACTCCAAGAAATGTCTGGAAATAAAACTTACTCTATATGAATATACTTATCAGCGGCGGTGGCACAGGTGGACACATCTTCCCCGCATTATCAATAGCAGGCGAAATAAGACGTCGTTATCCCGAGGCTAACATCCTCTTTGTGGGTGCCGAGGGGCGCATGGAGATGGAAAAGGTCCCCGCAGCGGGCTACACCATCAAGGGTCTTCCTGTGGCAGGACTCGACCGCAAGAACCCCGTCAAGGCTTTCAAGGCTGTACTCAAGCTCTTCAAGAGCATGGGCATGGCCAAGCAGATTGTCAAGGAGTTCCAACCCGACATCGCTATCGGCGTGGGCGGATATGCAAGCGGTCCCGTGCTCAAGGCGGCACAGAAGGCAGGCGTGCCCACTCTGCTCCAGGAGCAGAATTCCTACGCAGGCGTTACCAACAAACTGCTGGCTAAGGAAGCACGCTGCATTTGCGTAGCCTATGAAGGTATGGAACGTTTCTTCGCTGCCGATAAGATTGTCCTCACCGGTAATCCCGTGCGACGCAACCTGCTCGAGTGCACTGCATCTCAACAGGAGGCACGCGAGGCTATGGGCATCGACCCCAACAAGAAGACAATCCTCATCATCGGCGGTAGCCTCGGTGCACGCACCGTCAACAACGCCGTTAAGGGTGGACTCGAGAAAATAGAGGCTTGCGACGATGTGCAGGTGGTATGGCAAACCGGCAAGTTCTACGATGCCGAGTGCCGCGATGCGCTGGCTGCTTCGGGCGTAAAAAACGTGGTGCAGATGCCTTTCATCGCCAATATGGATATGGCCTATCGCGCTGCCGACCTCGTGGTATCGCGCGCCGGTGCTTCTTCGGTAAGCGAACTGCAACTGCTGGGCAAGGCGTCAATCCTTGTTCCCTCGCCCAATGTGGCTGAGGACCACCAGACCAAGAACGCGCTTGCACTGGTTAACCGCAACGCGGCTATCATGGTTAAGGATGTCGACGCAGCCGACCGCATGGTCGACACCATGCTGCGCACAGTGAGCAACACCGATGTAATTGACACACTGAGCAAGAACGCCCTCGAGATGGCGCTGCCCAATGCTGCCGAGGTTATCGTTGACCACGTCATGGAACTCATCAACAAGAAGTAAACCACTGGTTATGAAAGATTTCTCAACTCTATATTTCGTAGGCGCGGGCGGTATCGGCATGGCTGCCCTTGAGCGTTATTTCCTCGCTCTGGGTAAGCGCGTTGCCGGATACGACCGCACTCCCTCCGACCTCACTCGCGCACTCGAAAGCGAGGGTGTGCACATCGACTTTGACGACGACCCTGCGCTCATACCCGACTATTGCCGCGACCCCGAGACTACCCTCGTGGTCTACACCCCCGCCGTGCCCTCGACGCACCGTGGTTTGCAATATTTCAGCGACAACGGTTTTGAGGTTGTGAAACGCGCCAAGGTACTTGGCATCGTCACCCACAACAGCAAGGGACTGTGCTTCGCCGGCACTCACGGCAAGACCAC
>DCGA01000098.1:3171-3331 GCA_002314465.1 bacterium UBA1790
GGCAAGACCACTACATCGAGCATGGCGGCACACATCATGGAGGTGAGCGGAATAGGCAGCAACGCATTCCTGGGCGGTGTACTGCGCAACTACGGCAGCAACTTCCTGCTGTCTCACACCAGTCCGTTCTCAGTAATCGAGGCCGACGAGTTCGACCGCT
>DCGA01000186.1:0-3266 GCA_002314465.1 bacterium UBA1790
GCGGCCGAGTTCGAAGTGCAGTTCCTGGCCCTCGCGCAACTTAAGGTTGCGACGGAAGGTGTCGAAGAAGTGCTGGAAGTCGGGGATGCGGTTCACATCGGGCATGTCGTAGTCGATACCCAGTCCGCCGCCCACATTGATCATCTCAAACGAGATACCGTGGCGGTCGAAGTAGTCGAGCAGGGTGTTGACGCTCTCGCACAACATCGCGAAGGGCTTCATCTGGGTAATCTGCGAACCCACATGGAAGTGCAGGCCGCGCAGGTGGATGGCTGGCAGACGCATGGCGGTGTCGACTGCATGGGCAAGCATCTCGATGTTGATGCCAAACTTGTCCTCGGCGGTACCTGTGGTGATGTAACGGTGGGTGTGAGCGTCGATATCGGGGTTAACGCGTATCGACACGTGGGCAGTAACGCCACGCTCGGCAGCGAGTTGGCTTATTACCTCCAGTTCGGGAATCGACTCAACGTTGAAGCTGTAGATTCCTGCTTCAAGGCCCTGGACAATCTCACGGTCGGTCTTGCCTACACCCGAGTAAACCATCTTCTTGGGGTCGAAGCCTGCAGCCAGCGATGCGGCGATTTCGCCACCACTCACGAGGTCCACGCCCAGTCCGTGAGCTGCAATAGCCTTGAGGATAGTAGGGTTGCCGTTGGATTTCACTGCATAGTGAACCACGTAGGGCATATCCTTGATTTCTTTCTTGATGGCCTTGATGGTAGACTCGAGCAGAGCCATGTCGTAGTAGTAGAAAGGAGTTTCCATTTTCTTAAACTCCTTCAGGGGGAATCTGTGCTTCATTTTAAGTCGTTATTAATTATGCGGGTACAAAGATAATACTTTTTTTTCACATTGCATAACAAAAGGGTATAACTATACATTTCAGTCACAATCGCAAAAAGAAAAATATCCACCCTGCACCAACGAATGCCTCACGGCATTCCCCGCCCATCACATTAAAGGGCTATTTTTCTTTTTTAATGCTAATTGGTAAATAAATTATGTGTAACTTTGCAATCCCAAACGATAAAGTAGTATGAACAATACAGTTGAGAAAATACGCAATATACGCATCGACCAATACAACTACGACCTGCCCGACGAGCGCATCGCCAAGCACCCCCTCGCCCAGCGCGAACAGTGCAAACTGCTGCACTACGACGGTGAGGCAATCCACGACCGACACTTCTATGAGGTGCCGTCGCTGCTGCCCGCAGGCACCACACTCATCTATAACAACACCCGCGTAATCAACGCCCGCCTTCGTTTCACCAAGTCGACAGGCTCTACCATAGAGATCTTCTGCCTTGAACCCGTTGAACCCGTTGACTACGAACTCATATTCCAGACCACACAATCGTGTACATGGCTGTGCCTGGTGGGCAACAGCAAGCGTTGGAAACAGGGTTCGCTCGAGCAGACCGTGACCGTTGACGGCAAGGAGACCACCCTGCGCGCCACACGCGGCGAGCGTCGCGGCAACTCATGGGAAATCACCTTTGACTGGGACGGAGGCGCTACATTTGCCAGCGTGCTCGAGGCTACCGGTGAGATTCCCATTCCTCCCTACCTGAACCGTGGCACCGAGGAGAGCGACAGCGATGACTACCAGACCGTGTACTCGCACATCAACGGTAGCGTGGCGGCTCCCACCGCAGGCCTGCACTTCACCGACGCGCTGCTTCAAGAGTGTGACGAGCGCGGAATCAAGCGCCGCGAACTCACGCTGCACGTGGGCGCCGGCACCTTCCAACCGGTGAAGAGCGAAAACATAGGCGAACACGAGATGCACCACGAGTTCATCGCCGTAAAACGTGCCCTCATCGAGGAACTCATTGCCGGCGACGGACCGGTAGTGGCCGTGGGCACTACATCGGTGCGCACGCTCGAAAGTCTGTACTATGTGGGACAGATACTCGAGGACAACCCCGATGCCGACGGCGAAGCACTCACCGTAAAGCAGTGGATGCCCTACACCACCCCGTGCAAGATAAGCACAAAGAAAGCCTTGCAAAACATTGTGGACCACCTTGACCGCACTAATTGCGATGTGTACATGGGCAGCACGCAACTCATGATTGCGCCAGGCTTCCAGTATCGCATCGTGAACGGCATCATCACCAACTTCCATCAGCCGCAATCTACTCTGCTACTGCTTGTTGCGGCATTCGTGGGCGAGGACAAGTGGCGCATGCTCTATGACTTTGCAATGGGTCACGAATACCGTTTCTTGAGTTATGGCGACGGATGCCTGTTTTATAAAAAATAACGCCTCAATTAAACCCAAGCCCTGGTATTGCGTCTAAATACCAACAAATTTAACTAGTGACACCAAAAAAATCAAGCGTTATGACAACTACTGTTAGAAACATGATGATGGGCTTTATGCTCGTTGGAGGTTTGCTCATGGCAACTCCAGTATCGGCACAGATGTCGAACCATCGCAGACCTTCAGCAAGTGGCGCAACAGTGTCAAGCAGTTCGTCAGAATCACGTTCAGAATCACGTCATTCTCGTCCCGAATCTGCACATCGTCCAACCGAAGCACGCAGCGCCCAGTCGATGAACTCAGGCCGCACTCGTCCCGATCACGAGTCAATGACCTCAAGACACCAGGCAACTGCTCCTAAAGATAACTCCACTCGTCCCAGCGGCGGTGGAAACCACAATGGCAACAGTGGAAATAGTGGAAACTATGGAAATGGTGGAAATGGTGGAAACCATGGAAACCACAATGGAAACAGTGGAAACTATGGAAACGACCGCGACCGCAACAACGGAGGAAACCGCAACGGCGGCAACAGCTATGGCAATGACAGCCGTCGTCCCAACGGAGGCGGTAACTACAACGGCAACGGCGGGAACCACCGTCCCAGCGACAATGGCAACTATGGTCACAACGACCGAGACCGCAACCGTGGAGGCGGCAACTACGGTCACAACGATCGAGATCGTGACCGTGACCGCGGCGGACACAACTACGGCCACAACGACCGAGACCGCAACCGCGGACACAATGCCTACCGCGACCACTACAGCTGGAACTATCACCACAACAACTGGTCACGTCCGCTGCCTCCCCCCGCACGTATGCACCGTCCGGCACCCTATCGCCATCACCGTCCCCACATCCCCGCAGGATGGCGCCCCTACTATGGAGCTCCCCTTATCGACCGCATCCTGGGTATCACATTCGGTACACTCTTTGATGCATCGCTCAACTACCTGTACACCAACGGTTACAACATCGACGGTTATGACAA
>DCGA01000186.1:3286-3479 GCA_002314465.1 bacterium UBA1790
GTTTACCTGCGCAACGTGAACATGCTCAACCTTCCCTGGGCCGACGTGATGCTCTGCTACGATGACTATGGCCGACTGTACAACGCACAGTTCATCCACTCGAGCTACTACAACGACCGCAGCCGCTACAACCGACTTTACAACGACCTGTGTGCGGTATACGGCTCGCCCATCGACTACGACGGAGACGGCG
>DCGA01000186.1:3510-11372 GCA_002314465.1 bacterium UBA1790
AACGGCGTGACATGGTTCGGCGGCAACAGCACAGGCTATGTAACACTCTCAATGAACTGCACAGGTTCACGTTACTACACCAACCTGTACATAGGCAACTAAAAAATAGAAATTCACCACACATACTTTGAGGGGCTACCTGTCACGGGTAGCCCTTTTTGTGACTTGGTAACGGCAGCACCACGCCACAGCCTAACACCAATAGAAAATGTTAATTTAGTAAAATTCCATTGAGCGCAACGATTTAATTGCTACCTTTGCAACGTATAATAGAGGTAAAAAAATGGCTACAATTAAAACAATTGGTATTTTAACATCGGGTGGAGACGCACCCGGCATGAACGCCGCCATACGCGCGGTCACACGCTCAGCAATCTTCAACGGTTTCAAGGTTAAGGGTATCTATCGCGGATACAAAGGACTTATCACCGACGAAATCGTAGACTTCAAGACACAGAACGTATCTAACATCATACAACAGGGTGGTACCATCCTCAAGACAGCACGCTGCAAGGAGTTCACAACACCCGAAGGCCGCAAACTCGCCTATGAGAACATGCGCAAGCACGAAATCGACGCCCTCGTGGTAATAGGCGGCGACGGCTCACTCACCGGTGCGCGCATCTTTGCCGAGGAGTTTGACGTGCCCATCGTGGGCCTTCCCGGCACTATCGACAACGACCTGTATGGCACCGACCACACCATCGGATACGACACTGCCCTCAACACCATCATGTGGTGCGTTGACCGCATACGCGACACCGCCACAAGCCACGAGCGCCTGTTCTTTATCGAGGTAATGGGCCGCAACGCAGGCTTCCTGGCCCTTAACGGTGCTATCGCCAGCGGTGCCGAGGCTGCCATCATCCCCGAGATTTCGACTCCCGAGGAACAGCTCGATCAACTCATCCAGAACGGTTTCCGCAAGAGCAAAAACTCATCTATCGTGCTCGTTGCCGAGAGTCCCCGCACAGGTGGTGCCATGGCACTTGCCGAGCGAGTACGCAATGAGTATCCCCAGTATGACGTGCGTGTGACCATCCTGGGCCACCTGCAACGCGGCGGACAGCCCACTGCACAAGACCGCATCCTTGCATCACGCCTGGGTGCAGCCGCCATCGATGCCCTCATCGAGGGACAGCGCAACGTCATGATAGGCGACGACGACGAGCGCATCGTTTACGTTCCCTTCTCTAAGGCAATCCACAAAGAGAAACCCGTAGATCCCGAACTGCTCGACACCCTGCGCCGCCTCTCCATCTAAGAGAAAACATTTCAATGCACAATACATGTGGCTATCCGTCAATGGATAGCCACTATTGTTATATCCCACTGCAAAACCGCCCCCGACAACCCATAAAATAGAATATTTTATAACAATTTCCCACCTTAACCCCACGACTATCAGGAATTATTGCTATATTTGTAGGTTAGAATTAAATATAGCATACTGATGAAAAGGTTTTTGATATACTGTGCGGCTGCCGCGATGCTGGCATCATGCGGCTCGAGCGACGGAGCGAGCAAGGTGGGCAAGGCAAGTGACGACGAGATTGTCGCCATGGCAAACGCCGCCGCCGAGCGCATCGCCAACAGCGACCGCAACGACACGCTGGCTATCCAAAGCGCCATCATGGAAGCAAGGGCCGAGCGCAGCACGTTTGCCATAACAGGCAACAACAAAGCGGCCGAGGCCTATGACGAGGCTTTGCACAACAAACTCACAGAACTCGATAAGGCCCTGTGCGATACTCTATTTCCCCAAAAACAACAATAAGATATGAAATACATCCTCACATTGTTATCAATCCTCGCGGTGGCATTGACGCTCACAAGTTGCAACGGCAGTGACAAGGGCACTGAAGCTGCACGTCAGTTGAATGCTGCATGGGGCAATCCCGATGCAATAAAGCAAATCGCAGCCAACTATGCGGCATCACGCGACAGCCTCTTCATTCCCGGCGAAGCAAGCATGATGAACAGCGCATTCATTGACGCGTGTGCCGGCAACGACTCTCTGCAAGTGCTTGCACAAGCCATCGCACTCGACGTGACCGAACTGGGCAAGGCGAACGGCACCTACATTGTCGACGGACTCAAGAGCGGCTCACTCGATGGCAAGACTGCGGCATCGCGACTGGGCATGATAGACATGGCACTGTCTATGCTGGGCCGCAGCAATGACATCACCGCTTGTTTTGCTGCAATAGACGAGGTGGCACAGTCACTATCGGAGGAACAGCAGATGCAGGTGTATGCCCGCAGTTGCTCACCCTCGGCACTGGGCGATGCCATGAAGGCCGAACGCGCAAGCAATAGCGCCGATACCGACCGCCGCGCAAAGATCGTAGAAAGCATCTTCACAGGTGAAGACTTAGAAACATTCAAAACGCACTACTATAGCAAATGAAGACTTTTGACCAATATCTCGCAGTAGTAAACGATGCCATCAACGGCATCAAAGACCGATATCCCAAGCAGCCCGCCGACCTCTATAACCCCATCTACTACACGATGGCACTGGGCGGCAAGCGTCTGCGCCCCGTACTCGTGCTCATGGCATGCGAGGCTGTGGGTGGCAAGGCAGGCGAAGCCCTGATTCCCGCCGTGGGCCTTGAACTGTTCCATAACTTCACCCTGCTGCACGACGACCTCATGGACCGTGCCGACGTGCGCCGCGGCAAACCCACCGTTTACCGCAAGTGGAACGACAACGTGGCTATCCTGAGCGGCGATGCCATGCTCACCATGGCCACCCAGCACATTGCCCGTGCACGCGCTGAGGTACTGCCCCAGGTCATGGAGTTGTATAACAAGACAGCGATGGAAATCTACGAGGGTCAGCAATGGGATATGGACTTCGAGGACCGTAGCGACGTAAAGGTCGATGAATACCTTGAGATGATTCGCCTCAAGACATCCGTTCTGCTGGGTTGTGCCACCAAGATGGGAGCCATCCTGGGCGGAGCCAGCAAAGCAACCGCCGAGGACTTTTATCGCGTGGGCGTGAGCGTGGGACTGGCGTTCCAGTTGCAAGACGACGTACTCGACGTGTGGGGTGACCCCGCAACCTTCGGCAAGGCTACCGGTGGCGACATCATGAACAACAAGAAGACATTCCTGCTCATCAACGCCATGAACATGGCCACAGGCGACGATGCCGAGCAACTCAAGCACTGGCTTGATGCGACCGGCGCTGCTCCCGAAGAGAAAATCCCGGCCGTTACCGCGATTTACGAGAAACTGGGTCTGCGCCAACTGAGCGAGGAATACATCAACATGTATAGCAACCATGCACTCGAAACCCTTGCGGCAATGCGCATCGACAACGAGGCAAAGGAAGCATTCCACAACCTTATCGTCAAACTGATAAAGCGCGACCGATGATTGATACCCACAGCCACATATACTGCGACGCATTTGACGAAGACCGCGACGAGGTGGTTGCACGCGCACAGCAGGCAGGCATCAACCACATAATTCTCCCTAATGAGAATCTCAAGAGTGTGGAGTTGTTGCGCCGCATGCACAGCCAGTACCCCGACTATACATCAATGGCGGTGGGACTGCATCCCGAAGAGGTGCGTCCCGACTACCTTGAGGAGTTAAACGCCATGCGCCACATGCTCGACAGCGACGAGTTTATCGCCGTAGGCGAGATAGGCATTGACCTTTACTGGGACAAGACCTACCGCAACGAGCAGATGGAAGCCCTCAAGATACAGTTGCAGTGGTGTGTAGACAAAGACATCCCCTTCATCATGCACTGCCGCGACGGTATGGACGAAATACTTGAGGTGATGGACAGCATGCCCCGGTTGCCTCGCGGCGTGTTCCATTGCTTCGGCGGCGATGCCGAGGACGTGAAGCGCCTGCGCCAGCGCGGTGACTTCTACTTCGGTGTGGGAGGTGTAGTGACCTTCAAGAAGAGTACGCTGCCCGCCTTGCTTCCCGAGATAGGGCTCGACCGCATCGTGCTTGAGACCGACGCGCCCTACCTTGCCCCCGTGCCCATGCGCGGCAAACGCAACGAGAGCAGTTTTATTCCCTATATCAACGACTTCATCGCCCAGACGCTGGGTGTGACACCCGAGGAAGTATCGCGCGTCACCGACCGTAACGCCCGCACCCTCTTCGGGCTCGATGCCGGGTGACCGCATTTAGCATTTTTAAGGCTGACAATGTGGTAGATGTGCAACAGAATTACTAACTTTGCGACGATATAGACTAAGTGGACAATCCATTAAAAAAACCTATCATAAATGAAAAAATTTAACCTCTCTATCGCTGTAGTGCTCATCATGCTCGCAATAAGCAACTTAGCAGCACAAGCAGCACAATTCATGACACCCAAGAGCGAGTTCCGCTCGGCATGGGTGGCTACCGTGTGGTGCCTTGACTGGCCCGCCGACGGTTCGCGTGGTACCGGCGAAACCAATGCAACCAAGATGAAGCAACAACTCAATGTGCTTCTCGATTCATTACAGCGCAACAACTTCAACGCAGTGAACCTACAGGTGCGCTCCATGTGCGACGCCTTCTACAAGTCGAGTTACGAGCCCTGGTCAAGTTACATCAGCGGCACGCGCGGTGCAGCACCCGCATTCGACCCCCTGGAGTATGCAGTGCAAGAGTGCCACAAGCGCGGTATGGAATGCCACGCATGGGTAAACCCCTATCGCTTCAGCACCGGCAGTGACTGGAACACCGCCCAAGACCAAGAACTCAAGAACAACGGTTGGTTGCTCACCTACGGCTCTACAATCATCCTTGATCCCGGCCAGCAGCGCACCATCGACCGCATCGTGAACGTATGTAAGGAGATTATCTCAAACTACGATGTTGACGGTTTGCTCTATGACGACTACTTCTATCCCAGCGGCATCCCCAGCAACAGCACAGCAGGCGACTACACCGAGTGGCAGCAGAGCGGCACAACACTGTCGATAGGCGACTGGCGCCGTGACAACGTGAACCGCATGGTCAAGGCCGTTTATGACATGATACAGGAAACCCGCCCCGAGGTGCGCTTCGGTATCTCTCCCGCCGGTGTTGCCGCATCATCGTCGAGCGTAGCATCGAAATATGGCGTTGAGCCCTGTCCCCGTGGCAGCGACTGGCAGTACAACGGCATCTTCAGTGACCCCCTGGCGTGGATGAGCAGCCACACAATCGACTATATGTCACCGCAGGTTTACTGGACCACAGTTCACTCAAGCAACCCCTTTGAACCCATTGCAACATGGTGGAACAAGATGGCAAAGACCTTTGGCCGCCATATGTTTGTATCGCACTCAATCTCGAGCCTTACCAAGAACAGCAAGGGTACAGCCAATCCCCAGCCCCTTAGTTCGTACAACCAGGAATACCTGTACGACGAGTATGCCAACGAGGTAGAGATTACCCGCACCACCAACCTTGACAACGCTTCCGGTTCAATCTTCTACTCATGCAAGTATCTCTACAACCTGGGCGCAAGCGAGGCAATGGCAAACTTCCTGAAGCGCACCGCTTACAAGTTCCAGGCACTGCCTCCCGCAATGCCCTGGAAGACCGGTAACAACCCCGGCACAGTGAAGAACCTTGCACAATCAGGTACCAACCTTACATGGGAGGGCTATGACAACGTGCGTTACACAGTCTATGCGTTCCCCAGAACAATGGCTCACGAGAACTTCGAAAAGAACGTAGAGTACCTGCTCGGTATGTGCTACGGTACTACATATGCAATCCCCGCCAAGTATCAGAGCGGCTACCAGTATGCAGTGTGCGTCCTCGACCGCGTAGGCAACGAGTATGACCCCGAATTCCTGGGCGAAAGCTATGACCCGCTGCCCTCACCCACACTGGTATCACCCGCCGATGGTGCTACAAGCTATGCCCCCTTCGACTTCACTTGGCAGCCCGTTGAAGGCGCAACAAGCTATACCGTAGAAGTAGCAAGCGACGAGGCATTCTCTAACGTGCTGGGTACTGCCACAGTGACCACAACAAGCGTTTCGACCCGCGAGTTCTCGGGCCTTGAAAGCGATGAGGTACACTACTGGCGAGTTCAGGCAAGTGCCGAAGGCTGGGCCAACGGTGTAAGCCAATCACGCTCGGTAACCCCCGTGTTCCTTAAGATTACATCTCCTGCCAACGAGCAAAAGGCACTTGAGACAACACTTACCATCACCTGGAACGTGCCCGACGCAACCACCGAGGCAACACTTAACATCGCAACCGATGCCGACATGAAGAATGTGGCATACAGCACCAAGGCTACAGGCGGCACTCATGCCGTTCCCGAAGGCAAACTCAACGACGGAACCAAGTACTATGCACAGGTATCTCTCACCTATAACGGCGAGGCACTTGTATCGCCCGTTGTAGAATTTACCACACAGGTACAGGCACCCAAGTTTGCATGCCCCGCAAGCGACGGAGCATCGGTCTATGGCAGCGACTACATCAGCGTTGTTCCCCAACCCGAGGCAGTGAGCTACACCGTGGAAATCTCGGCATCGGCAACCTCATGGGGCCGCACACGCTTCGTGCAGAGCATAAGCGAGGGTACACAGGTAAACGCTCCGGCATCAGAAATCAAGGTAAGCAGCAAACTCCTTACCGAAGGCACAACATACTATGCACGCGCTAAAGCTACATTCCTTGACAACGACGGTGCTAACCGCACCACCGACTACTGCGATGTGGTATCATTCGTCTACCACGCAGAGAAACCCCAGTACAAGACCGGTGACGTGAACGGCGACGGCGAAATTGACGTAACCGACATCAACATCCTCATCAACATCGTGCTGGGCAACGACAGTGCCGACAAGTATGAGGGCCGTGCATTTGTTGCAGGTCACGATACTGTAGATGTGAGCGACATCAACGCTCTCATCAACATTATCCTCACGATGTAACACACAAGTTGTAAATGTATATCTGGGAATTGGGGCCGGATGAAAGCCTCAATTCCCAAATTTTTAGAAAGATTATGAAACGAACACTGCTTCTCGCGGCAGCATGCATCACCGCAGCCGCAACGTGGGCAACCACCTACTCATGCAAGTACTTTGCCATTGACACCCCCGATGACAGTTGGCAGATAGACCAAAACCATGCATTGGGCGAGATGGGTGCACGCATTATGGTATCGCGCAACGACGGCACCAACGGCCTTACCCACCTGGCTCGCATCGACTACATCGACCGACCGTTCACACCGGCAAGCTATCTGCAGGATCAGGTTGTAGACCGCCGCGACAACTTTGCACACAGCGCAAAGGAATTCTCGGGCATCGCCGACACCACGTTTGCCGGCTATGCGGCTAAGTACGTGAAGTTTGAGAAAGAAGCCAACGGCACGACATACAACTTCACGGCCGTTGCCTTTAATGCAGGATTCGGCACAGTGTTAGTAATTCAAGGACAACAAAGCGATGCCGCCGCCATCGTGGGTCGTATAACCTCGACCATTAAGCCGGTAGTCCCCGCACAGCCGCAGACGCTCGGCCAGTTGGTTGAGGCAAGCAAGGCATCCCTTGACAAGCGTCGCGCCACATGGGACGACAACGGGGAGAAACTCATCTCGGTAACCCTGCCCGACGCCACCACAGTGCAGCTCGACATGGAAATACCCTTTGTGACCCGCGAGGCAATCGTGGTTCCCACCTTTGTACAAGCCAAGCGCAAACAATGGATAAAGCACCGCAAAGAGGTGGCGCTGCGCTGCAGCATTGTAGAGATGGCAGTGAAAGAAGGCCGTAGCATAAAGTATGTATATCACGAGAGCAAGGGCGCCGAGATAGGCTCAATGCTCATTCTGCCCGAAGAGGTTAGGTAGGTGTTTGGTTTAAGGTTTAAGGTTTAGGGTT
>DCGA01000128.1:0-4083 GCA_002314465.1 bacterium UBA1790
CATCCTCATCCTCGACGAGGCTACAAGCGCACTCGACACCGAGAGCGAACACCTCGTGCAGGAAGCCCTCGACAAACTGATGAAGGGCCGCACCACCCTCGTTATCGCTCACCGACTGTCGACCATCAAAAATGCCGACACGATATGCGTGATGCAAGACGGACGCATCATCGAACAGGGCAACCACGACACTCTAATGAATACCGACGGCGCTTACCGCAAACTCGTGGAAATGCAGTCATTTTAAAACCACTAATTAACACGAATTATCACTAATTATATAAACGGATTATGGAACTGGTTTACAAAGACGAAGTATTCAAGATTATTGGAGCCGCCATGGAGGTCCATAATGAATTGAAGAACGGTTATCTTGAAGACGTCTACCAAGAAGCCTTAGAGCATGAATTCAAGATTCAGGGTATTCCCTTTGAGACGCAAAAGATGTTACCTATTACCTACAAGGGCATGCCACTGAAACAGTTCTATAAAGCTGATTTTTTATGCTACGATAAGATAATCGTTGAGATAAAAGCAGTTTCATGTTTGAACGACAACCACAAGGCACAGGTACTAAACTACCTTAAGTGCACTGGCTGCAAAGTGGGGCTGCTTATAAACTTCGGAGAGCAATCACTCAAGACGCATCGACTAATCCTATAAAACACGAACAATAAAATTCGTGGAATTCGTGTTAATTCGTGGATAAAAAAAACCAAATAAAATTCGTGGAATAAATAATATGAAACGTTACTGCCAAAGCCTCACACTAAGAGACGACCCCGAAATGGTCAAGCAATACATAGAGGTACACTCGCATGTGTGGCCCGAGGTTATCGACGGCCAGCACGAGGTGGGCATACTCCAAATGCAGATTTATGCACTCGGCAACACCCTGTTCATGATTGTCGACACCGTCGACGAGTTTGACTGGGAGCGCGACATGGCACGACTCGCTACCCTGCCCCGCCAAGCCGAATGGGAAGCCTATGTGAGCACCTTCCAGGGCTGTGACCCCAACGCTACCTCGGCCGAGAAATGGCAGATGATGACACAAATCTTTGACTCCGAAAAATAACCGAACCTATGAAGAAAACCATTGAGAAAAAATATCTGCTGCCTTTCGCACTGGTAACGGTAATGTTCCTGCTGTGGGGACTTGCCAACAACATGACCGACACCCTCCTTGCCGCTTTCAAGCGCATCATGTATATGTCGGACACGCAGACTTCGCTCATACAGATGTCGTTCTACGGAGCCTACTTTGTGATTGCATTGCCGGCGGCTCTGTTTATCAAGAAATACAGTTTCAAGGCCGGCATCATCTTGGGACTGCTTCTCTATGCAGGCGGAGCAATACTTTTTCTGCCGGCGGCAAAGGTCGAAAGCTACGCCTTCTACCTTGTAGCCATCTACATCATGGCAAGCGGATGCTCGGTGCTTGAAACTACCGCCAACCCCTACATCATGTCGATGGGCTCGGCCGAGACAGCAACCCGCCGACTCAACATTGCCCAGAGTTTCAACCCCATAGGTTCGATTCTCGGCATCCTTATGAGCAAGTATTTCATTCTCGACAACATCAGCCTCGACTCGGTGAGCGGTACCTACGCTTGCCTGGGTGTGGTCCTTTTAGTGATTCTTGTGGTGATGCTCTTCTCTAAGATGCCATCGGGCAAAGATGAGAGCAAAAATGGCTCACAAGGCACTTTCGGTCGCCTGGTCGGGAACAAGCAATACATCTTCGGCGTCATCGCCCAGTTCTTCTATGTGGGCGCTCAGATTGGCGTGTGGAGTTACACAATACGCATCGTGATGCAGGAACTGGGCATCCTCGAGTTCGAGGCCAGCACCCTGTACCTTGTAAGCATTGTGGGATTCTGCCTCAGCAGATTCTTGTACACCTACCTGATGAAATGGTTTGCCCCCAATCGCCTCTTGGTGTTCGGAGGCATCACCTCGGCTCTTTGTACCGCTGTGGTAGTACTGGGACAGGGCACAGGATGGTTCATGGTAGTGGCATTGATTCTCATTAGTTTCTTCATGTCGCTCATGTTCCCCACCATCTACGGCATCGCCCTGAGCAGCATTATCACAGGCGAGCACCCCGACGACACCAAGATAGGTGCTTCGGGCCTCATCATGGCAATCCTGGGCGGAGCCCTGCTCACCCCCTTGCAGGGCATGGTATCTGACGCAAGCAGCATCTACACATCTTATCTCGTGCCGCTGCTCTGCTTCGTCGTCGTTACCATCTATGGTATCTACTCATTAAAAACCACTCCTAAACCCACAGCCCAATGAGCAATAAAAAAGTCTTCGTGAGTGGTTGCTACGACCTTCTGCACTCTGGCCATGTGGAGTTTTTCAAACAGGCATCGGAGTACGGCGACCTCTATGTAGGCATCGGCTCCGACGCCACCATCGAGGGATACAAGCACCACAGGCCCATGTTCCCCGAGCAGGAACGCCTCTTCATGGTAAAGTCGGTGAGATATGTAAAAGACGCCTTTATCAATAGCGGAAGCGGGGTTTTCGACTATGTGGATACTATGGACACCGTAAAACCCGACTACTTCGTGGTCAATGCCGAGGGCGGAAGCGATGAAAAGCGCAAGATGTGCGAAGAAAGAGGCATCGAGTACATAGAACTTCAACGCACTCCGGCCGAGGGGCTGCAGGCACGCAGTTCGTCGGCTCTCAAGGCCGCTATGGCAAGGAGCCAGGCCGAGAAAGACAGCAAGGAATGTCACATTCCCACTCGTCTCGACCTTGCGGGCACATGGATTGACCAGCCCTATGTGAGCTGTCACCACCCGGGTTGGGCTCTTACCATCTCCCTTGAGCCTACCTTCGAGGTGCGCGAGCGTTGCGGACTATCGACCTCTACACGCAAGCACATCCAGAAGATATGGCCCTGCAAACTGCCCGACATGGATCCCGAGATGCTGGCGCGACTGGTATTCTGCTTTGAGAACCNNCCCCGAGAGGGAAGGCGGCCACGTGAGCGGAGCACAAGACAGCATAGGAATATGCGTGCCCGGACTGTGCCGCCATTACTACGACAATCACTTCTGGCCCGAGAAGATAGAGACATGCAGCGACGAGATGACTCTGCGCTTTCTCGAAGACCACCTTGTGATGATTCCGCTTGAACCAAGGCGCAAAGGCCTGAGCGTTGTCGACGGGATGGATATTACACCCACTAAGGTTAAGGCTCTTGCCGATGCTGCCGACCGTTGCTGGGACGCAATCCTAAGGCACGACTTCGAAGGCTTTGCACAGGCCTATCGCGATAGTTTTAATGCCCAGGTCGCAATGTTCCCTGCCATGGTCAACCCCTATGTGAACGGCGAGTTAAGTCCCGAGGCTTCGGTTCAGCCCATGATTGACCGATGGGNNCGATGGAGCCAAGAACAGGGAGTCCACGCATGGAAGATGCCCGGAGCAGGCGGAGGCGGTTACCTTGCGCTTGTAGTTGACGATTCGGCAGAATTCAAAAACTCACACAGCGAAGCCATCAGACTCACAATAAGAAGATAAAACAACTAATTAAGATATGAAAAAAGTAATCTGTTTACTGGTAGCGGCCATTATGGCAATGGGAGCTATCGCAGCCGATAAAGTGGCCAGCAAGGCGACAATTCACCTCAAGTCGGGCGAATATGTAATCGGCCACATCACCTCTCGCACCAACGAAGCCGTGGAAATCGAGAGCGAGGACGGCATCAAGTATGAATACCGCATGAGCGACGTGGACTATATCTCTCACGAGCGCAAGAAAAAGAACTACGACACCAGCAAGTTCCGCGGTTTTGTAGACCTGGGCTACTCTATGGGCTTCGGGGCTCCGCGCTGCGACTACTGGCTCATCGAGACTTCGTTCGGCTATCAGTTCACACCTAACGTGTATTTGGGTGCCGGTGTGGGTCTGCACAAGTTCAAGGCCGACATCAACTCGTTCCCCATGCGAACCGACTATGCCGAGCCCAAGCCCAACGACCCCGACCTGGACAAGTTCCCCTTCGTGCCCTTGTATGCCGACGTGCGCTACAACCTGCGCAGCGAGAACTTCAACACCCC
>DCGA01000128.1:4096-11109 GCA_002314465.1 bacterium UBA1790
CCCCCTGGGCAAGCCTTAAGGTGGGCGGCAGCGTCTTTAACCACGGCGGCGTGTTCGTATCGCCCTCTATAGGTTTCCACTTCGCATCGAGCCAGTTCTTCTCGTTCAACATCGGTGTTGGATATGCACTGCACACCGCCCACTACAAACTGTGGGTTACCGGTGACACACCGGGCGCAATCCCCGACAAGGCCGGTCACAGTTACCTCGACAAGACAGGCATGTTCCACAACGCGTTTGTAAAACTGGGAGTGGAATTCTAACCAACGATAATTATCTAAATTTTTTACGCATATGCTTAAAAAAATCAGAAGGACCCTTGCCGTGCTGGCATTCGTGCTCATCACCCTGCTCTTCCTCGACTTTACCGACACTCTGCAGGGGTGGCTGTCGTGGCTGGCCGACATCCAGTTCTTACCCGCCGTGCTCGCGCTCAATGCAGTGGCAATAGCCCTGCTGGTTGTGCTCACACTGGTGTTTGGCCGCATTTATTGCTCTGTCATCTGCCCGTTGGGCGTGATGCAGGACATCGTGTCGTGGATTCACGGCAAGGCCAAGAAGAACCGCTTCTCTTATTCGCCCGCCAAGTCTTGGCTGCGCTATACCATGCTCGTCGTTTTGGTGGTTGCATGGATTGCAGGCATAGGTTCGCTGGTGGCTTTGCTCGAGCCCTACAGCAACTACGGCCGCATCGTGACCAACCTGCTGCAACCCGTGTACATGTGGGCCAACAATGCTCTCGCCGCCGCTGCCGAGCACTACGACAGTTATGCATTCTACAGTGTAGATGTGTGGATGAAAAGTTTGCCCACACTCATCGTGGCTGCTGCGATGCTCGTCATCGTCGTGGTAATGGCATGGGTGGGCGGTCGCACCTACTGCAACACCATTTGCCCCGTGGGCACCATCCTTGCTCAACTCTCGCGTTTCTCTTGGTTTAAGGTAAACATCGACGAGAGCAAGTGCACCGGCTGCGGACTGTGCAGCAAGAACTGCAAGGCATCGTGCATCGACTTCAAGAACCACAAGGTTGACTACACCCGCTGCGTCACCTGCGGCGATTGCCTCGACAAGTGCCACTTCGGCGCCCTCACCTATGGCCACAAGGCTACAAAGGCCGAGGCCCAGGATACAAGCGATAACCAACCCACCGACAACACCCGCCGCGCGATGCTCGTGGGTGCCGCTATCATTGGCGCCGACGTTGCCCTCGCCCAGGCCAAGAAGAAGGTTGACGGTGGTCTTGCCGTTATCGAAGACAAGCAAGAGCCCAAGCGCACCACACCGCTCACCCCTCCTGGTTCGCTCAGCGCAAGCAACATGGCTAAGCGATGTACCGCATGCCAACTGTGTGTGAGTGCATGCCCCAACGGTGTACTCCGTCCCTCAAGCGACCTGATGACTCTCATGCAACCCGTGATGAGTTACGAGCATGGATACTGCCGACCCGAGTGCAACCGCTGCTCGCAGTTGTGCCCCACAGGCGCCATACAGCCCATAGGTACCGACGAGAAGTCGTCTATACAGGTGGGACACGCCGTGTGGATTAAGAAGAACTGCGTGGCGGTTACCGACGGCGTAGCCTGCGGAAACTGCGCGCGACACTGCCCCAGCGGAGCCATTGAGATGGTACCGCTCGACGAGAACGATCCCGACTCACCCTTTGTACCGGCGGTCAACACCGAGAAGTGCATAGGCTGCGGTGCTTGTGAGAATCTGTGTCCGGCTCGTCCGTTCTCGGCAATCTATGGCGAGGGACACGAGTCACACCGTACAATCTAAAACGACTTGATGCTATGAACGATAACAACAGCAAGATATTCAATCGCCGCTCGTTCCTCAAGGCCCTGGGTCTGGGAGGTGCCACCGCGGCTGCCGGCACAGTGGTGAGCTGCGCCACAGGCGACAAGAACCAAGACAGCCCCACAGAACCCCCTGTGGGAAAGATGACCTATCGCGTTGACCCAAAGGACAAGCGCGAGGTGTCTATCCTGGGCTACGGCATGATGCGACTGCCGACCGTAGAAGTCCCCGAGGGACAAGAGGAAGGCAACGCCGAAATCGACCAGGAGATGGTCAACAAGCAGGTCGACTATGCCATTGAGCACGGTATCAACTACTTCGACACATCGCCCGCCTATTGCAAAGGCAAGAGCGAGCACGCCACAGGTATAGCACTGTCTCGCCACAAGCGTGAAGAGTATCTCATCGCCACCAAACTCTCCAACTTCGCACCCGAGACATGGACTCACGAGGCCGGCGTGGAGATGTTCCAGAACTCGCTCAAGGAGCTGCAGGTCGATTACATCGACTACCTGCTGCTACATGCCGTGGGCGGTGGCGACGACAAGGACGACGCAATGGTGAAGTTCAACGCCCGTTACATCGACAACGGCATCCTCGACTACCTGCTTGAGCAGCGTGAGAAAGGAGTAATCAAGCACCTGGGATTCTCTTACCACGGACACATCGAGGTATATGACTACCTGCTGTCGCAACACGAAAAATACAAGTGGGATTTCGTCCAGATTCAACTCAACTACTTTGACTGGAAGAATGCCGCAGTCAACGACGAGGATAATGCCGAGTACCTGTATAACGAACTCGTTAAGCGCAACATCCCGGCCATCATCATGGAGCCCCTGCTGGGCGGCCGCCTTGCCAAGTTGCCCGATGCGCTGGCAACCAAGTTGCTGAAGCGCGACCCCGAGGCCTCGGTGGCATCGTGGGCGTTCCGCTACGCAGGCACTTTCCCCGGCGTCCTTACGGTTCTCTCGGGAATGACCTACATGGAGCATCTCAAGGACAACCTCAAGACCTACAGTCCCTTGAAGCCTCTTAGCGACGACGAGATGCATTACCTTGAGGAGATAGGCACCGAGATGGCCAACTACAACACCGTGCCCTGCACAGGATGCAAGTATTGCATGCCTTGCCCCTATGGCATCAATATCCCCGCCATCTTCACCCACTACAACAAGTGCCTAAACGAGGGCAATGCACCGCAGGAAAAGACCACGCCTACCTATGCCAAGGAGCGCCGCGCGTTCCTCGTGGGCTATGACCGCTCGGTACCCAAACTGCGCCAGGCCGACCACTGCATAGGCTGCGGCCAGTGCGCGCCCCACTGCCCCCAGAGCATCAACATCCCCAAGGAACTGCACCGCATAAGCGACTACGTGGAAAAGCTCAAGCGCGAAGGATAACACTGCCTCCACGCTCATCCACAGCGCCGCCGCCCGCAACACCATGCAGGCGGCGGCATTGCTTGTATACAGTCTCTCCCATGCAGATTATCTACATCCCCGCAGCGTGACCACAAATATTTCGGCCTAGAGGTCAAAAAAGATGTTGTTTTGATATGTAAAATACTGTATTGTAACAGGTTATGAGGGTGTGTCAAAATAGGCACATCCTCTTTCGGTTTAAACCTTCCGCGCGAGAGGAAATAAACAACAGATTACACAGATTACTCTGATTTCTTATGTACTTATAGTCAAAAAAATAAAATCAGCGAGATTTCTGCGTAATCCGCGCGAGGTTAAAAATCACTACGTTAGCCTTAATTTGAATTATTTTAATTTCCTGGAGGTTCGCTCGGTTCTTTCGGTTCGAAACCATCCAATTTCCTCCAGTCCAAAAATTTTTACTATCTTTGCATTATTGATGAAGCGCATTAGTGGCATATTGATGATTTTGCTGGTGGCGATGGCTGTCGTGTCGTGCGGTGGCCGGGGCGACCGTGCTTCGCTCGTGGCCATCGACTCGCTCATCATGCAGGACCCCGACAGCGCCTGCGAGCTGCTGGCTGCCTACCCCGAAGACTCGCTCCGGGCCGACGACGACCGCGCCTACCACGCGCTGCTCACCACCATCGCACACTACAAGGCCTACCGCCCAGCTACAACCGACAGCATCATCAACATTGCCGTCAGCCACTACGACCGCAACGCGACCAACCAGGACAAGCGCATGCGCTCGCTCCTCTACAAAGGTTGCGTCATGGAAGAACTCGGCGACCCCGAAGCCGCAATAGAGAACTACAAGCGTGCCGAAACTGCCTGCCCTGCTGATGACTATTTCAATATCGCATATATCAACATGCATAAGGCAGAACTTTATCAGCGTGCTTTAAACGATTCTATCCCCATTTGCACCTATAAAGAGGCTTTAAAAAATTTCAGGAAAGCAGGAGACCTTCATTATGAATCAATAACTCTTAATTTTATTGGAACAGCATATGTTTTATGTAATACCGATAGTGCAGAATACTATATTAACCAAAGTGTTTCTTTATCAAAGAAGGCAAACGATAGTATTGCAACCTTGGATGCTTTAACTTCATTATGTTCACTTTATTACAATCTTGAAAGTTACGAGCAAGTCACTCGACTTGCTTACGAGACCATCGTTGTGTATGGACGATTTTTAGATAATCGCACATGCAACGATTTTGCATCCATTTCTTATGCTAAAACAAACTCAATTGACTCTGCATACTGGTATTATAACCACGCTCTACCCGCCACTAATATAGAAGATACTATTTCTATGTTACGAGCAAGTGCTGAGATTGCATTAGCAGAAGGAAATACCAACAAATATATTAACCTGAATCAGCGATCTGTAGACCTTGCAGATTCTGTACTTCTTGCTAGTCAAGCTACTGATTTACTTGAAGTTGAACTTAAATATGAAAAAGCAGAGGCTAAAATCGAGTATCTTGCAAAGCAAAAACGCCATCTTCTATTCATCGCCATATTAGTAATTGCAATTTTAAGCATTACTTACGTTGTCATATTGCTGCGCCAAAAACTGCGTTTTGCTCGTCAAGAAATTAATGATGCAATAACTCAGCTCAACAATATGAAAAAATATATTGAGCAACAAACAGCAGAGAACAAAAAATACATCCAACGTATTCAAGAACAGGAAATAAAGCTTCAAGAGATACAATGTGTCTCAGTAACCGACGAGCCGTCTTTGCAACCACTTTCAGAATTAGTCATTATTCAAGAAAAAACAAAGTCTTGCATTGACGAGATTTTACGTTGCGTATTTTATAATGGTAAACATAAATCTGACAACATTATAGGCAATGATGTTCCCATAATCGTCAGCGAAGACTTTTGGAAAAATTTGGATGAAATCATTGCAATCAAACATCGCGATATAAAAGAACGTTTAGATAATAATAGTTTATCATTAAGCAATATTGAAAAGAGAGTATTTGCCCTTTGCTCAATAAACATGCCTAATGCCATAATACGCCGTATCCTTAATTACAAGAATGTACAAATAGTTTCCAACTACCGTCACAAACTTGCCGTAAAAATATTAGGAGAAGGCCACAAACTGGAAGAAATAATATAAAATTACATATTCAAACTAACCTTTGTTAGGCGACTCTAATGGTGATTCTTAATATTTTTTCGCAACACACTAGTAATCAATAAATTACCCCCCCATTTTTCTAAATAAATATTTGATTGTTAGGAGATACTGTCTGTAACTTTGCAGTACCTTAACTTCAATATATTTGTTTATGAAAACAATCCTTTTTATTTTTTTATTGGCAATAACTAGTCCTAGTATTTCCAATGCCATCAACAACGTTCCTCTGTCTGTTGGAACTAAACACGTTGTTATTAAACGAAACTTAAATCGACATCATCACTACTACGAACCAATAGAACTGCCCGAAGTAATCTATTATGAGTATGATTCCACGATCACCGTCGACTTCGGCAATCAGCCAGTCAATGATTATGTTGTGACAATTTCAACCCCGCTTATCGATTTTGACTACTATGCGACATCTCCCTTCACAATTATTCCCCTTGCGGTTGACGGCATCAGCGACTATTCCATTACAATTGAGACCGCCGACGGCGATATGTTCGAGGGCACCCTCTATGCAAGCGAATACACTTCTAACGCAACTTTTTAAATTATCTTTTTATCAACCATTCACTGAAAATTTATCATAATGAAACGATTCACATTATTCTCGATAGCGGCAGCACTTCTTTTTTCGGTACAGGCACAACTCGTTGTTCGACCTGCAGGTTACACCGTAATTGGACGCGAAGACATTGAGATTGCCAATATAAACAACCAGAAGGACTCTCACCGGGACACTATTACGGCTTTGAAACTCTATGGTCCAAAGTTTAATGGTGGACGCGGCCGTATCAGCTTTGGCGACCAGAGTAGCAAGTATGTTCTTAATGCCGTCGTTGGAGAACTGGTCAAAGGCAGCGAATACGACACCGACATCCTGCAGCTGCATGGCAAATGCGGCACATACATCACAGTAGGCTTCACCGATACCCTTGCCAGTTATGATGTAGCACATGGTGATCAATTCAAGTTCAACTGTGACATTACTTCCAGAGGCATTCTTGTTGCATCCGACAAGCGCTTTAAAGACAACATCAAGCCCATCAATGACGCTTTGGGGGCAATTGAAAACCTCAATGCGGTAAGCTATAACCTGAAGCCTCTACACAGCAGCACCTTAAAGTCTCTGCAGGAAGACCCCGAAACCTACGGAGAGAAATACAAGCAGGATGTTGAGGCGTTCACTAAACTTCAAGGGCAAAGGGAGGCAAACACACTGAGATATGGCTTTGTTGCCCAGGAGGTACAGAAAGTTATGCCCGAACTCGTTCGCACAGATGCCGATGGGTACATGTATGTCGACTACATAGGCCTCGTCCCAGTGTTGTGCGAAGCAATCAACGAGCTAAAGGGAGAAATCGCACGACTGACCGAAAAGGAAAATGCACCCCAAAAAACGCTGGCCGTAAGTGCCACAAGCAACTTGTTAAGCGACATAACAACACCGACTTTACTTCAAAACATCCCTAACCCCTTTAATGTCGAGACATCTATTAGGGTAATATTGCCCGATGATGTGGTGCGCGCCGACATTTATGTCTATGACATGCAGGGGAAGCAGATAAAGAGCATTCCCGTCAACGAGCGCGGCAATTCGTCTGTCACAATCC
>DCGA01000128.1:11118-14956 GCA_002314465.1 bacterium UBA1790
AATCCAGGGCAGCGAACTTGCAGCCGGAATGTATATCTACGCTCTTATTGCCGACGGCAAGGAAGTTGACAGCAAGCGAATGATTCTCACAAAGTAACAAAGACCCGGCCATGAAACAGATAATTTTATTATTAACAGTAACGCTGTGCATGCTGCAGACCCTGGCAGGAGTGATAACCCACAGCGAGACTTTTGCCGCGTCGGGATGGGACCTTCAGGCGGTAACCGTCGACACCACGCAGTACACGCGAGTGGAATACAGCGGACTTGACTACATTTCCGAACCTGGCAAGCCACAGCTCCCGGTCAAATTTGTAAGGCTGATGGTGCCGTATAACGCTACTAATATCTCGGTCAACTGTTCCCACGGTTCTGCTATTCTACAGACATTGGCAAGCAAGGTACTTCCTGTCGAAGAACCGCAGGTTGCCGACGAGACAGCAAGCAACATTCCTATTATCTACGAGGACTCGGCAGTATATAATGCCAACGCCCCGTTTCCTGCTGCGCTAGGCGAAATTGTGACCGACGGTTACTTTATGGGCGACAACCATGTGATAACAATTGCTCTGTACCCTATGCAGTATAACCCGGTAACCGGCATTGCTACAAGCTACAGAAATTTGTCGGCAACGGTAACATACGACCTGGGCGCAGCACCCGCCAATGTTCTGCATAGAAACAATGCAAAGGCTCGTAATGAAGATCTGGCTATGCTTGCTGATGTTGTTGACAACCCCACTCAGATACAATCATTCAAAGCTCCCGCAAGACCTAATTATACACAAGGCGACAACGCTACTAGTCCTCTCGTTGAGAGTTACGACTACACAATAATCACCACGCGCGAGCTCAAACCCGCGTTTAAGCGCTTGATTGCCCTGAAAAGGCAGAAAGGATACTCGGCCGGAGCCGTATGTATCGAGGATATTATGCAAAACCCGAATGTAAATGGCGGAGACTCTATCTTTGATGCAAATAATAATTTGGTTTCTGTGATTGCCGACAGCGCAGGCGTTATTCGCCAGTATTTGAAACGAGCTTTCGAGAACGGAACAAGATATGTCTTGATGGGAGGCAGGCAGGTTCCATATAGATACGGATATCGAACATACTCGACAAAAACAGGCATACATTTGGCTCAAATTCCTACCGATTGGTATTTCTCAGAGTTAGCAACCAACTGGAATGGTTCTCAGATAGGCAATTATGGTGAGGGTATAAATATAATTCCCAAATATAGTTCTGATCTTTATATCGGACGCTTGATCGCAGATAGTATAGCAGATATTGATAACTATTGCAGAAAACTATTTCAATATGAGTTAAATCCGGGTAATGGAAATTCTTCTTACCTAAATCATGCTTTAATTGTCGAAGGGGCAGACTCTTTTGACATTCAACATGAAGCGGCAAAAAAATACAGGGAAATAGGCTTGTCTACCACAGAAATTAACCAAAGAGGGATTGCTTTCCCTACCGGAAAAATGGTCATTGATACACTGTGTTATCATGGTATAATAAGTCTTCATGGCCATGGTTCACCCCACACAACAACGGTAAATCACTGTTACCAGATTGGTCACTCCAGTACAAATCGTGTGATATGTGCTTTAGACACTTGCGATATCACAGCAAAACATCAAAAAATAAGAGAAACCGGAAACGGACTTGACTGTATGGGTAACAAATATTCTCCAAGTATTTTTTATTCTTGGGCATGCACAACAACACCATTTGATATATACACTGAACCCTCTGAGAAAACCTATTATGGATGGAATATCGGACAATCGTATACTTTAGGAAAAGATTATGGAGGTGTAGCGTATTTAGGTTGTACTCGTGTGGGGTTTACATCTTATTATAACCGGGAAGTTGATTTTTTAGCAGCCCTGGGTAGCCAACTTAACATTGGCAAAGCAGAGGCGGAAACCAAGCAGTCTGCCCGAAATGCTTTTTTCGCAATGACGCACAATTTAATAGGCGACCCCGAATTTCAGGTTTGGACTAAATCCCCAAATAATAATAATGATGTAGTCGTAACAAGAACCGACAACAGCATACTAATTACCGGAATTAGCGGAAATCGCGCCACAGTTGCTTACTGTAATGACAGTATCCAAGACATAGTTAATGCAACTAATGGTGAGGCACTGATAACATCAGTAAACCCAAGTAGCTTAATTGTTGTTTGTGCACAAAACCATCTCGTTTATTTTGCTCCTATGCTTTTGCAGAATTGTACAATTAACAATTCACAATATGTTCTTGCTACAGATATAAGCGCAGGAAAGAATATTGACCCGAATCGTTCAGATGGTGAAGTGGTCATAAAAGCTGGCGCAAATTATGAGATACAATGCAGTGGCAAAATAGAATTTAAAGGTGGTTTTCGTGTAGAAAAAGGTGCAACATTGACTGTTTTCAAACCCCAACCACTGACTTTATAGATAAAATTATTAAATTTGCAAAAATTATTTGTTATGATTAAACAAGTTCTGTTCATTACAATTGCCTTTTTGCTTACAGGCGTTGCTGCCCATTCTGAAATCGTTGGTTACCAATCAATACTACAGGAAGGGCGTGTGTGGGTGAACCACATAGATTGTTATGACGGTTATCACCCCGAAGAATGTTTTTCCGTCACTTATTCTTATGAAATGCACGGGGATTCTGTACTTAATGGCCTTTCTTACAAGAAATGCTATCTTAAATCCAGCAAACACCTTCCTCTGCACACTGATGCTGACTACACCTCATTATCGCTGTTCCGCAATACACCGGTGGCATTGATAAGGGAAGACGGCATGAAGGTATATGTTAAGTTATGTGATTTCCCCTATGAGTTTTTAACTAACTGCTACGAACTAGACGAAGAATATCTTGCTTATGATTTTGAAAAGGCCCGCCAAAATTCACCCAGAGAATTTATTATAACCCAAGAAAGTGTGAATGGTGTACCTTGTAATCATTATGAGCCCACGGTTTACGCTACCGGTGATTACACAACTGAAATGATTGAGAGTGTAGGTGCATGTGGTGGCATGGGCACACTTATATTCCCTGTATGGATTACAACAACAGGCCCATATTATGATTTTTCTGGTTTAAGTTGTGTTTTGGACAACAATGGTAAAATTATCTACAAATCCAAAGGATATCGTGAACCCATCGCATCGGGTATCGTTGAAATTCATAAAGACACCGTGACCGACGACGCCTACTACAACCTGCAGGGCCAGCGGGTGGACACCCCCTCGGGAGGCATCTACATACACGGCGGAAAGAAGGTGGTGGTAAAATAAGCGCCACGCGAAATATATGGACATAAGAACCGAAGGAACCGAGCGAAGCAAGCTCGGTTCTTTCGGTTCAAAACCATCCAAATTCCTTCAGTCCAAAAAATTATTCTAACTATTTTAATTTAATGGAGGTTCGATGGGCGCGGCACGGGCTTACGCCCACTGGTCGCTGCTCACTCCATTGAGCTCGCTTCGCTCGGATCTTTCGGTTCGAAACCATCCAAATTCCTCAAGTCCAAAAAATTATTCTAATTATTTTAATTTCTTTCAGTCCATTCATCCCTAAACAGTTTCCTCCAGTCCAAAAAATTTAGTAACTTTGCAGAAAATATTGTAAATTGCACTAATAATGGACAAGAAATTCAAACGTACACTTGTAACCACAGCGTTACCCTATGCCAACGGCCCCGTTCACATCGGCCATCTGGCAGGTGTTTATGTACCCGCCGACATCTACACACGCTACCTGCGCCTGCGCGGCGAGGATGTAGTGATGATAGGCGGTAGCGATGAGCACGGCGTGCCCATCACCA
>DCGA01000154.1 GCA_002314465.1 bacterium UBA1790
GCAATGCCTGCATAGCCTGTGAGTGGTTCTCGAAGTGTCGGATAACCTCCACACCCTGCATAGCCTCGAGGTTACGCTCAAGCGCACGCGACATGCCCGAGTTGTCGAGGTTGACAATGGCAACCGGCACACGGTGCACCGAGCCGTCCTTCATGAGGTCGAGCAAGAACCAACTGCACACGAGTGGCATGACCACCATCATGAACAGCAATGCCTTGCGGCGAGCCACTTGCAGGCAGCCGTACTTGAATGATTGTAATATGGCAGTAGACAGTTTCACTTGAGGAGTACTGACATACCGGGACGGAAGTCCTTGATTGCCTCGCACGGGCGAGCCTTAACTTCGAAAGTCTTGCTATCGTACTGGCCATAAGCCTTGGTAGCACTCCACACAGCATAACTGCCGCGGTCGTGAACGTAGAACACCTTCATGCGGGTATCCTTGTTGCCAAGGGCGGGAATTGTGACATGCACTTCCTTGCCTACGGGGAGATCAACGAGTTGCTCTTCGCGCACGTTGAAAGAAACCCACATGTCGGCAAGACGAGAGATTGACATGATGGGAGCACCCAGCGATACGAGTTCGCCCTCATGGGGGTAAATCTCGCTAACCTCGCCATCGCAGGGAGCCACGAGAATCTGGTCCTCGAGGAGCGACTGCACTTCCATTACGCCACCACGAGCGGCGTTGGCCATGCTGCGTGCCGCAGCCTTATCCTCAGCCTGCGCGCCATTGACAGCCATGTCATACTGCGACTTGGCAGCCTTAACGGCAGCCGATGCGTTCTCGTAGGCAGCACGCGCTTCGTCGCGCTTCTGCTCGCTCACTACGCCCTGCTCAAAGAGATTCTGCATGCGCTGGAATGTCTTCTGTGCAATGGTCTCGTAGGCAATAGCCTGCTGCCACACGTTGTAGGCACCGGTCTTGAGTTCGTTGCGAGTACCGTTAAGAGCCTTCTGGTTAGTTGCCGAAGCAGCCTCCTCGACCGACTTGGCCTGGTAGAGCTTAGCATCAAGAGTAGAAGAGTAGATGCTCACAAGAGTGTCGCCCTTGTGCACGAAGTCACCCTCGCGTACGTAGAACTTAACCACACGTCCGGGGAGTTTGCCCGAAACGCGCACGATGTCGCAGTCGGCTTGACCCTGAAGGTCTTCCTGCGGCGGAGTGATGAGCACGAGACCCATGATGGCCACTGCGGCCAGCATCACCACGAACACTGCGATAGCAGCCAGCAGTGCGCGGTCTTTCTTTTTCACGACTTTAGCGTCATTTTCGTTGTTTGCCATATCTTAAAGTATTTTTTGTTCTTGTATATAAGCTACATAGGCCATATAGGCTACATAGGTTTTCTTTTTTTAGAGTTTGAGCTCTCCCATAACCTTAGAGAGATAAACGTCGCACAGGCGAACGTCGATTTCGGCATCGATCTTCTCGCTATTGGCCTTGAGCCATGCAGTCTGTGCCTTGAGTACATCGTCGGCAGTCGACATGCCCTCCTTGAAAGCGAGCTGAGCCATGCGCAGGTTCTCGTCGGCCTTGGTAAGGTTAGCGCAAGTTACCTCATAAGTCTTGAACGCCTCTTGATAGCGGAACGATGCCTGACTTACCTGGAGCTGGATTTTCTCGCGGGCATCCTCGAGCTCTATTTTCTTCATGCGAGCATCAACCTCGGCAGCTTTAATTTTGCTGTTGTGAGCACCCCAGTGCCAGATGGGAATCTTGGCCATGATACCGACAGAGAACGCGAAGCCGAACTTATTGGCAAATCCGTTGTAAGAATTAGGATTCATAGCGTGGTAAGCACCGATGGCGGCAATCTGAGGCAGCATCTCGCTGCGGGCAACGCGGGTCTTCTCGTCGAAAATCTTGGTTGCCAGTTCCAGCGAGTGGATGTCGCTGCGCTGTGCGTACACACTGTTCATGTTGATGTCGGTAGGACGCAGCTTAGTGTCGGCGAGTGACTCCTTGTCCTCGTCGGCAAGTTTGAACTGCGAGTTCACGGGTATGCCACAAGTCTGGGCAAGGAGCATGCGTGAGAGCACCAGTCCGTTGTTAACGCGTGTAAGGTCTACCTGCGCCTCGTTGAGTTTAACATCTACCGCAAGCAACTGGGCACGTGTAGCCACGCCCTCCTTAACCATAGCCTTAACATCGTTGTCGAGCGATTCCACGAGTTTCACGTAACTCTCGGCAAGACGGTGCTTAGCCTTGAGCGAAACCACCTGCCAGTAGGCCGCATCAACGTTGTAGACCACGTCCTCAACCTTGCTGTTGCGCATAGACATAGCGAGTTGCTCGGCATAGCGTGTAATCTCGTTCATCGCCTTGATTTTGCCGCCCATGTAGATGGGTTGGGTGATGGTGAGAGCACCAGCAAACACGTTGTGGATGTTATAAGTGAGTGCGCTCTTGGGCAGCAATGCCACCTGTGAGGGGATGGGGTTTCCGTTTACAGTAATGGGTTCGCCCGTAACAGGATGAGTTACCAGGCTATACTCATAGCTCTGTGTCGCCAGGTTGAAGTTCTTGACGGGAAGATACTGGTCTTCGCTCACGAGCGCCAGTTTCTTTTGGTTGTAGGTATAGGCAGCCTCGAAGTCAATCGCGGGTTTGTAGGCCGCAGCAGCCTCTTTCTTCTGATAACCGGCCTGTTCGATCTTGAGCGTGGCGAGCTTGATTTCCTTGTTGTTGGCAAGTGCCATCGAGCGGCACGAGTCAAGAGTCATTACACCCTGTGCGGCTGCAGTCACAGCAGTCACAGCGAGTGCCATTGCATATACTGTTTTTCTCATAAACATAGTTTAATACACACTTTAGAAATGCAAAGTTACAATAATATATATATACGGCGAAATTTATCACGAAATTTATACCATCAGTTATACCATTTAGAACACTCGGCTGTCAAATCGACCATTTTAGAGCCAACCGAGACCATCCAAAAACATAAAACGGAGGCCAAGGATTGCCCTGGCTTCCGCTTTGTTCCCTATGCAAGCACACCGCCTTAGCGGTCCATATCGTCGAGGTCAATCTCGCCGTTGAGGATAGCCTTGTCGTCGATAAAATCGCTGTTGCTGTACTCATCGTCGCTGATAAGGTAATAATCCCTGTTCCAGCACGATGAGAGCGAAGTCGCAATAGCGGCTGCAGTTGCAATTATCAATATGTATCGTTTGAAATTTTTCATCTTCAAATTGCAAAAGTAATGAAAGTTTTTTCAAATGCAACACAAATCACGCATTTTTTTTCATTTTTGTAGACAAACGCCTCACAATGCCTCACAAAGCACCAATTAACACCAACAAAAAATAATTATTAAAAAAGCGGTTTTTACCTTTATAATGTGGGGAGAATTTTGTACCTTTGCAGTTTGAATATATTTAAATTTTTAAAGCAGTGGATACAAGGTATATTTTCGTAACAGGAGGCGTAGTATCATCCCTGGGCAAGGGGATCATCTCGTCGTCAATTGCACGACTGCTATTGTCGCGCGGCTTTAATGTCACAATCCAGAAGTTTGACCCGTACATCAACATCGATCCGGGCACACTCAACCCCTACGAGCACGGCGAGTGCT
>DCGA01000092.1 GCA_002314465.1 bacterium UBA1790
GGATTTAGTTGCGGATTTGAGGATATAAAATTATAGAAGATCATGAAGAAATATTTGTCTTTCATCATTTGTGCTGTAATTGCCATCACCGCAAGTGCTGCAGTGGGCGATGTTTTCACCGCCAACACCTACTTCAACTTCCAGATTACCCAAGAATATACCAACAGCCAGAATGGCAAGGTTAAACTTGTAGGCCTTACCACCGCGGGCAAGAACATAGACGGTTTTTACCCTGGAGGCGGAGCGTCGCGCGTTCCTGGCGTAGTTGTGTATAGTAATAAATACTATGACGTTGATGCAGTCGCTGCCCACGCATTTGCCGGCAGCAAGAGTTTAACCGTAGAGTTTGATTACGGTGTAACCACTTTTGAGTCTTACGCATTTGAGAACAGTAAATTGTATTTTGTGTACTTGCCCTCATCGGCAAAGACAATCCAGGCCTATGCCTTCAAGAGCGATTATCTGCAACACATGCGCATGAGTTCGCCCACACCTCCCACGACCCATGCCAATGCATTTGACGGCAAGCAGAGCAATTATACTCTGGGGTTGAGCAACAATGGCGCCAACATTGTACCCCTATATAAAGCACACTCAGTTTATGGCAGTTTTAAGAGTGTAACAAAAATGAAGGAACTGGGAGATAATTTCATGACGGTTAATGACGCCAACGGCAATCCCACCATCAAACTGTCTTTCTTGATTAACAAGAATGCCCAGGGCGTGAAGGTGTTCTCTATAGGAGGTGCCACAGAACTCAGCACAGCGAAAGCCGACTATGAGGTTAACTTCCCCGCAACGAGCGCTGTAAGTGCAATCAACGACAGTGCTTTCATGGGCCTCAGCAAAGCCAAGAGCCTTGACCTCAGGAATTTCCAATATGTAAAGAGCGTTGGCAAATCGGCCTTCAGGGGACTTAATGTCACCTACCTGCGCCTTCCCAGCAGCGTAGAAACTATAGAATCATACGCATTTAAAAGTTGCACTAAACTTACCGAAGTCGTTATTCCCGAACACTGTAATTCGGTTGCCTTGTCATTTGTTGACGGCTGCACCAGCATGACCGACATCTCGGCAGAGGAGGGCAACACTACTTACGGTTCATACTACGGGCAGAATTACATTGGCACAACCACCTCCTATTCAATGCTTTATAACTGCAATGGAGAAACTCTCATTCGCTGTCCGGAGGGAATTCCCAGTACAGCATGTCTCTATTCGGGCGTGAAATACATTGGCAACTGGTCGTTCGACGGATGTAAGAACCTCTCCAATGTACGCTTCCCCTATGGCACAAAGACAATCGGTAACAGCGCATTTGCTAATTGCACCAACCTTGTTGCGATAGAGGTTCCCAGTTCGGTAACAGAAATCAGCAACAATGCATTTAGCACTTGTACAGCACTCCAGAATGTCTATATGACAACATACACCGCTCCCACTTGCTACGAAAACACCTTCCCCACCAATGATGCATTGAGACTATACTATCCCAATGCTACAGGTTATTCGTCGGCAACCTTTACCGGGAAAACAGGATTCACCAAGTTCACTGAATATGGTAGTTCACAACTTGCCTTTGACTTTGTTGACAAAGCCCTCAACAGTTATGTAGTGCGCAACCAACCTGGTAACGGCACTTATGGCGATGCGATACTTACCAAGATAGAACTCTCGGTCCAGGAGTATAAGCCCGGAATGTTTGTCTACAATGACCGTCTTGAAAGTTCGGGTACAAACTACCAGTTCTATCTGATAATGATAGGCGGCAGTGCCTGTGCAAAGGCAGGAAGCGGCGTTCCCGCGCTCAAGACACTTGACCTGAGCGGAGCCACACATCTTGGGCAAATCGGTAACAACGCATTTAACGGATGTTCAAACCTCACAAGTGTAAAACTCAACGAGGAACTTGCGGTCATCCGTAAGATGGCATTCTACGGATGTAGTAAGATTTCTTCCCTCGTCATCCCCGACAATGTAGTATCGGTTGAGCAAGAGGCTTTTGCCGGCTGCTCTGTACTGAAAACCCTCACTATCGGACGCAAAGTTAAAACTATCGGTGCTAATGCTTTTGACAACTCGTTATCAATGGACATTTACGCCCGCATGGAAGACATTTACAATGTAACTATGGGCAGCAACGTGTTTGCCAAGGTCAACAAATACAATTCAACACTCTATGTTCCCAAAGGGCACAATTACGAATATATGCAGGCCGACCAGTGGAAAGATTTCTATGACATCGAAGAGAAAGATTATGGTTTTAACACCAAGACTGGCGACGTGGACGGTAATGGCGTGGTAGATATCACCGATGCCAATATCCTCATCAACATCGTGCTGGGCAAGGCGAGCGCAAGCAGCTACGGCGGCCGTGCCAACGTGGACGGAAAGGGCGATGTGGATATCAGCGACATCAACGCGGTGCTTAACATCATCCTGGGTAAGTAAAGGGTTAAGAGGTTAAAGGGTTAATCCTCTCGCAGAACTCGCGGAACTCGCAGATTTTTGAACTGAAAGAAATTATCCAAAATTATTCTAAATTAAGCTTCGCGTGGGTGTTAGGACTGAAACGAATTAAAATAATTAAAATTTTGGCTTCGCGCTGGTGGGTGCACTGGCGCGGAGTTTTTTTTGACTAAAAGAACATAAAGACTATAAATATTTTGTTTAATCTGCTTAATCTGTGGTTAAATAGTTTTTGACTGAAACGAACTAAAATTTGGCTTCGCGCTGGCAGTTAATCTGCTGGCGCGATTTTTTTTGGTTCATGGGTGGGGTTTATGTGTTTTTTTCAATTATGCGGTAAAGTGTGAGCCTATAAAACGTGTTATTAGCAAGAATATATGTAACTTTGGGAAAAATTTCCTCGTAATAATATAATATATGAGATTGAAGAAGATTATAGCATGTGCAGCGTTGATGCTTATGGCTACTGCGGCTCATGCCGATAATATAGAAAAGACAGCCTATGGAGTGACCGTGCGTTTGCATGATTCCGGCGCAGGGCAGCCTCGTCTTGTTCGACTGCAAGTGTTGGGCGACAAGATTGTGCGAGTGAGTGCTACTCCCGAAAACGGCTTTGCCGATGCTCCGAGTTTGGTGGTAATACCGCAAACCAATCAGACACCCTACGAAGTTAAGGAACTTGACGGAGAAGTTGTGGTAAAAACCCGGAGCCTGTGCGTACATGTAAACAAAACCACCGGTGAAGTGCGTTATACCGACGCACAGGGCAAACTGTATACCGAGGAAAATCACGGTGGAGGAATGACTTTTGAACCCTATTGCACCGCTCAGACCGCAGCCGATGGAACTCGGCGCCAATATCATGGATGGAGTTCTCGCTTGGTGTTTGAGTCACCTGCCGATGAGAACTTCTACGGATTGGGACAGCATCAGGCCGATGAATGGAACTACAAAGGTCGTAACGAGGAACTATTCCAGTATAATACCAAGGTGAGTGTGCCTTTCATTCTCTCGTCGCGTAACTATGGCATCATGCTCGACAGTTACTCGCTGTGCCGCCTGGGCAATCCCGGTGATTACCAGCAGTTGCATCGCTTGTTCCGCCTCTACGATAAGGAGGGTAAGGTGGGAGCACTCACCGGCACCTATTCGGCACCGGGTCAGGAAACTCTTGTGCGCCGTGAGGATTCGATATACTACGAAAACCTTAAGTCGGCAAAGAACCTGCCTCATTTCCCGCTTGAAAAAGCCACCGTGATATATGAAGGTCAAATCGAGCCAATGGTTACCGGCGAATATCGTTTTAGCCACTACTACTCGGGTTATCAGCGCATTTACATCGATGACAAACCCGTTTACACCGAGGATCTTGCGGCAACAGGCAAGCCCGACCAAACGATATGGCGCACTGCATGGAACCCCAACACTCGCAAATTCAGCGTCAAGCTTGAGCAAGGCAAGCGCTATGACATTAGGCTCGAATGGATTCCCGATGGCGGAGAGGCCTACTGCGGCCTACGTGCTTATGCCCCCGTGAGTGAGGCCCAGCAAAACAAACTTTCGTTGTGGAGCGAGATGACTAAGCAACTCGATTACTACTTCATGGCCGGCGATAATCTGGACGAGGTGATAAGCGGTTACCGTACCCTTACGGGCAAGGCTCCCATTATGCCCAAGTGGACACTGGGGTACTGGCAAAGCCGTGAACGCTACAAGACGCAAGACGAGATTGTGGATGCATTGAAGGGCTTCCGTGAACGCAAACTACCCATTGACAACATCGTGATGGATTGGAACTACTGGAAACCCGATGAATGGGGCGCATTTACCTTCGAGGCTTCGCGCTTTGCATCACCCGCTAAGATGGTTAAAGACATTCACGACATGCATGCCCGCATCATGATTTCGTGTTGGCCCAAGTATTATCTCACCGTTGACAACTTTAAGGAACTCAACGACCGTGGTATGATATACCAGCAGAGCATCAGGGATTCCATCTACGACTGGCTGGGTTACAAATATGCATTCTATGATGCCTATGACCCTGCTGCACGACACATATTCTGGCGCCAACTCTATGAGAAACTGGGTACATTAGGCATCGATGCCTGGTGGATGGATGCTTCGGAGCCAAACATTCGCGACTGTACCGATTTGGCATACCGCAAACTACTGTGCGGCCCCACTGCATTTGGGTCAAGCGACGAGTATTTCAATGCCTATTCAATCGTGAATGCCGAGGCAATCTATGACGGGCAGCGTGGCTATGAAACTATGTTGGAAAGCAATAAGGGAGTGGAGCCCAAATGGCTGCAAGATAACTCAACTTGGAACCAAAGTGGCTATGGAAACAACTTTTCGCCCGAGAACCAGCGTGTTTTCCTTCTCACCCGCAACGGCTTCTTGTCGGAGCAGCGATATTCTACCGCGACATGGTCGGGCGATATAGGCACTCGTTGGGAAGACATGAAGGCGCAGATTACTGCCGGACTTAACTTCTCGATTTCGGGCATATCGTTCTGGAGCCAGGACATAGGTGGCTTCTCGGTTGAGCGCCGTTATGAGATTGCACAGCGCGAGTTTGACAGCAGTGGCGT
>DCGA01000028.1:0-150 GCA_002314465.1 bacterium UBA1790
AGGAGGGCTTTGTAGTGACCGACGAGCCCGGTATCTACTTCATCCCTGCACTCATCGACGACTGGCGCGCAAGCGGCCACTGCGCCGAGTTCCTCAACTTTGACAAGCTCGAGACTTACAAGGACTTCGGTGGCATACGCATTGAGGACG
>DCGA01000028.1:157-5334 GCA_002314465.1 bacterium UBA1790
CGATATCCTCATCACCGCCGACGGCTGCCGTTTCCTGGGCGAGGACCGCATCCCCTACCACCCCAAGGATGTAGAAGACTACATGGCAAGCCACAAGTAAAAGTAGTATAACTATAAGCTACATAGGTCTTGTAAACCTATAAATGCTTATGTGGCCTATGTAGCCTATGTGGCTTATAACACACTCTTAATACACAATGCAGTTCTGTACTAAAAGCCTTTTAAGCCTTTCAATTTCTTCTTTTTGCTGCGCATTTTCTGTTTCAAGGAAGCGTAGACGCTCATCTTGCTGCTTGCGGTAACCCGTTCGGGCAGCGTGCATGCGTTCCTTGATACCGCCTTCTTTTACAAAAGCTTCGTCAAGTGTTTTGATGTAGCGATTCATTAGCGTGTCGGTCATGTGACACAGCGTAATAGCGCAGTTTACCATTTCATCTTTTCCCCACCTCGTGAAGAATGAGGAATAATCTTCCAGACTATTATGATACTTGCAATAGTCTACCATGGCGCCATAGCGAGGATGTGAATCGTCCCATAGAGGAATGTTGTGAGCAATGGCAAAGTCTCTGTAATCTTCTCGTAGTTCCAGAATGCTTGAGCGTGCTACATTTAGAAGCCTTAACTGCATTTCAACAGAAGCAACGCCATCTCCTAAACCCTCCACAATGTTCTGCTTGCCCGAACGTGCCGCCTGTACCATCTGATCTACTGTGCGGTCTCCATGCTTGGGCAAAAATCTTTCGCAAAAGACAATAGTCAGTTGATACAAAACCTCACTCTTCTGGTAGAAGAATTTGTTCTTCCAGTCGCTTTGGCGCTTGAGGGATTGTTGGGGCTCCATAGTGTTTTGAGAATATAGATGTTATAGGCCACATAAGCTACATAAGCCACATAGGTTTTTGTTCCTTTCTTATGTGGCCTATGTAGCTTATGTGGCTTATTAAATGTTTACTTGATGAGCTTCTGGGTGGTTGTTGTGCCGTCGTTGTGGGTGGTTACCACGATATTTACGCCGTCGTGGGGGGTAGTCGATGCCTTGCCGGTGAGGTCGTAGTAGGTTACACTTTGTACCTGCGAGTCGGCGTTGATGTCGTCGATTGCAGTCACGATACCCGAACTTGTCCAGTCGAGGTAGTAGGTGCTGGTCGAGATACCGTTGTCATAGGTGTACTCGGCGCGGCCGCTGGCGCTTGATGTGCCCTCCTGTGTGGGGACGAGAACGGCAATCTTGCCATAAACCATATCGGCAGTGATGTCATCGGCACCGATTGCCTTGAGCGAACCGGTTACAATGCCGCTCACGCCGCTTGCAGCCCAAGCGTTGACCTTGGTAGCGTCGAAGTTGTCGTCGGCGAGGCTTGTGCGCTCGTTGTTCTTGAGTTCGTTCACGCTGGGTTTGAGGCTCAGGAATGTGCCGCCCTTGTCGCCGGCGTTCTCATCGAGCTGCAGGTAATAGATGTTGCCCACACCATTGTGACCGTGGGTGCACTCGGCGGTGATGGCGCGACCGTTGTCGGCGTCCTTGATGTTGGCAGCCGTGAGTGTAGCGGTGGCTCCGCTCAGGTCAATACCGTTAACGTGGTTATGCTCATATTCAAGGCAAGCGAGTTGTGTGCCGGCCTGGGGGAACGAAATGTTGTAGAGGTCGTTATTGTTGGCGATAACGGTCTGCAACGCGGTAGATGTGAAGTTGAGGTCGCTTATCCAGTTGCCTGCAGTTGCTGTGCACTTGGTGTCGTTGCTGCAGTCGAGATAAACAAGACCGGTGTTAGCGCTCAGGTCAAGGTCGCGTACATGGTTTCGCGCGAGGTCGAGATAGCGCATTGCGGTGTTGCTTGCAACGTTGAGTTCGGCAATCTCGGGGTTGTCCTGGCACTTGAGCGTGTCGAGGGCAGCGCATCCGTTAACCGTGATAGAGGTGAGGCCACTGTTAGATACCCATGCGGTCTTAATGGCTGTGTTGCCGGTGAGATTAAGGCCGTCGGCACCATAATTATTATTATATGCGTGCAGATATTGCAGTGCAGTGTTCTGCGAGAGGTCGAGCGTTGTGAGGTTGCTGTTGTCTTCGCAGTAGAGCAGTTGCAGGTTGGTCGCAGTGCCAAGGCCTGCAAGTCCCAGACCTGAAGTTTCCTCTATGTAAGGCTCCTCACAGCTGGGCAGTTTCTTGGTTGACTCAGGCTTGCCATAGGCCTCGTTGTCGATGCGTGCAAGACCGGTATTGGGAACATACACCTGCATGAGTTGTGTGTTGGCGGGGTCTTGGTTGAGCGAGAGCGATGAGAGGTTTGTTCTGTCGTTGGCCTGTACAATCTTGAGGTAGGGAGTGTTGTCGGCAACACACTCAACGAGTGCTTCGTTGCCCTTGAGGTTCAGCGTGTAGCCGTTTCCTTTGCTGCTCCAGTATGACCAGTTGTTCTTGGTCCAGTTGCCCGATACGTTGAGATAGCGCAATTTCTTGCAGTTGCTCACGCCTATCGAGTCGAGGTCGCTGTTGGCGAGATTGAGGTACTCAAGGTTGGGGATACCGCCGCTGCGGTTGGGGTTAAGCGAGCCCTGCATGATATTGTGGTGCTGTCCGCGGGTCTCAATCTGGCTTATGCGGCGCAGTTTGTTGAAACCTACGGTGTAACCGAATGTCATCATACCGTTGTAGTCGGCATAAATTTCCTCGATGCTGCCGTTGCAAGGCAAAATGTAGAAAAAGTGCGGCTCAAGGTTGGCAGGGGTCTCGTTGAGTTTTGTAGAGAAGTTTGCCATGTAACTTTCGCCAGCCGCAGTGCTTTGTATCGAGGTGTAGCTGATGTCGAGGTACTTGAGATTCTTGTTGTACTTGAAGTTAAGCATACGCAGTCCGGTAGTGTCGTTGTATACGCCCAGGTCGCGTGTGTCGGGCATACCCTTGCCCACACCGCCGTTGGTGCCAAGGCCGTTTCTCACCTGAGTGCCTGCGAGGTAAGAATTCAGGTCGTCATAGCGGTCGATGGTGCGGTTGTGGCACACGATGAGTGTGTCGAGCGCAGTGTTCTTGAAGAGGTGCAGCGAGTCGCTCAACTGGTTGTAACTCAAGTCGAGGTGGGTGAGGCCGGTGAGGTGCTCAAGGCTGCTGCGGGTGGCCACTGCAGTGCGAGCGCCGCTGGTAAACGAGGTGTAGGCATTGCTGAATGTGGTGAAGTTGTTGTGCGATGCCTTGAGGTGAGTGATGCCTGTACAGCCCTGTGTAGAGTTGCTTTGGCCCAGTTCTTCAAACGAACTGTTCTCAATGTCAAGCACCTTGAGGTTGCTCATGCCCTTTATGTAGAGGCCCTGTGCGGCGTTGATGCCGGTTTCCGAGGCAGTCTTCTTGAGGTTGCCGTTGCCATGCAGGTGCAGTGCGGTGAGATTGTCGTTGCCGGTGAGCGACAGTGCGCTCATGTTGCTGTTTTCTACAGTGAGCGATGTAAACGCGTTGTTGCCCAGGTCAAGTCCCTCGAGTGAAGTCTCTCCGTCGAGCACATAGGTTGCGGGGAACGCATTGTTCTGCATCGACAGATACTTCACGGTTGCGACTCCTGTTGCGGGAACCTCGGCAAACTGGTTGCCGTCGAGGCTCATGGTCTTGAGGGCGGTACAGCCCTCGCCGTTGATGGCGGGAATTGCGGTGAGTGCGCTGTTGGTGATATTCAACGCAGTGATTTTGGTGTTGTTCGAAACGTCTACGGTCTCAATGGCCGGGCAGTTGTTGATAACCTGTGCAGAAAATCCATTACCGGCAATCTCCACAGTCTTGAGATTCTGGAAACCGTCGATATCACCCGCACTCGACCAGTTGGCATTGTCGGCAATAAATGTCTCCAGATTTGGGTTGTTTGCGGGAGTCATGTAGGTTTTCTGACGTGAGTTGAAGTAGATGTCGGTTCCGCTCATGTCCAGATACTTCAGGTTGCTCATTGTGCTTACGTTGGCGCAAGTCAACGAAGAGTTGTTGGCGAGAATCAGCGTCTCAAGTTTTGTGAGCGTGCTTATTGCACCGCTTGCATTGATCCCAGTTCCTAACCCGCCTGTTAATGCGTTGTTTGTCATGTCAAGGTAGACAAGATTCGTTTGCTTGGCAACACCAGGCGACCAACCTGCAAGTTTCGGGCAGTTCTTGAGAGATAGTTTTGTGAGGGAGGTTACACCGAAAGCAGAGTTAATTGCCGAGAACCAGGCAAATTCGGCACAGTCGCTCGCATCAAACTCCTCAAGGGCTGTGACTGGAGATGTCGACAGATTGATGACGTGTGTTCCAGCCTGTGCTGTTGAGTTGGCCGAGAAACCCTTGATGCGGTCATTGTTGCATATAGACAATTTTTTCAGACTTGTATTGTAAGCAAGGTAAAGGAAGTCGAGGTCGTTGTCGTCGAGGACGAGGTCGGTGAGGTTAGGGAAATAACCTATACCGGTCACGTTCTGGATGCCTTTGTTAGCGAAGCCTTCGCTCCAGTCGGTTTGCGCCATGAGCACAGCGTCGAGTGCATTGTTCTCGGCAACTCCGGTTTTTGCCGAAACTGCTGCACGGAACGCTGCATCGGGGAAATTTGTGCTATTAAGCAAGATGCCACGGTCATACACCCATTTGTTCTTGCCGTCAAGATTGCCGTCGGTACCAGTAATCTTGATGAAACAGTCGCTTGTAATGTTTGTTATGTCGGCACTCTTGTTGGCGTAGTTGTCGGTGATAAGGCAATTCACCTCGGTTGCATCGGTGGTAAACTTGTACCAAGTGAGTCCGTTGACAACAACACTTTGTGTGAGGGCGTTACCGGGGTAGTTATTTCCGTTAAGGTTCCCGCTATTGTTCCAAGCCCACAAGTAGTGGCCGGTGACGTCGCTGGGATAGTTCACATAGACTGTGAGCGCATTGGCTTGTAGTAAAGCCAGCGAAGCAAATAGTAAAATAAGTAATTTTTTCATTATGTAATTTGTTTATGTTTTTCCTAAAAAGTTAATGCTGTTTTTATAGATTAGAACACACTTTGCATAATAATTGCAAATATAATAATAATTTATGGATATCAAGGACACAAACACGAAAAATACAATAAAAAATGCCCCCTTCGTTACCAAAGGGGGCACTGGGTTATAATCGTTTGTGATTATTACTTGTTGAGAGCCTGAGCTACGTCAACAGCGCAAGCAACGGTGCAACCTACCAT
>DCGA01000056.1 GCA_002314465.1 bacterium UBA1790
ATAGTGTCCTTGTACTGATAGTTAGCAGCTTCGGGACGCCACAATGTACCATTGTTGACAGTGTGTACACCCAAGATGTTGCCGCAAGAGTCGGCATCGGCAACAATCTTACCTACGTTGTAACAATTGCGGATAGAAGGAGTGTACCAGATGTGGTCCTTGTAGGTAGCGGTAGTGTTGTGGTAGGGCCAGCCTAAGATACCTGCAGCGCGGCCGTTACCGGTAATTGTACCTGCATTGTAGCAGTCGACGATGTCGTTAGAGCCGTAGCCCAAGAGACCGCTGACGCCACTGTTGGCAGCAGTACCGATACCCTTAGTTGTGGCTGTAAGAGTAACGTCGCCCACGTTGAAGCAACCCTTCATGCCTGCTTCGTAAGCGCTGTAACCAACTATACCGCCCGAACGGTTGAGAGCTGTAACCTTACCTGCATTCCAGCAGTTAACGAGGTCGTTGTGTGTTGCAAAGTTACCAACTACACCGCCTGTCCAGGTGCTCTTAGATGTTACCTTACCCATGTTGCCGCAGTTGGTAACGGGAGTCTTGAAGTAAGTGGTGTCGGAAGCGAAAGACTGATACTGTCCGATTACACCACCAACAGAGCTACCCTTGTTGTAAGCAGTACCGTTGCTCACGATATTGCCAAAGTTGTAGCAAGAGTCCATTGCCACGCCGAAAGCAAAACCTGCTACACCGCCAATGAAGTTACCGCCGTTGCCTGTGATAGTACCGCCGTTGTAGCATTTTTTAACCTTGATGTAAGAGTAGTCGGCAGAACCGCGATAGTTGGCAAATACGCCACCGATGTAGCCGCCTGCACCTGTGCAAGTCACGTTACCATAGTTTTGGCAGTCCTCGTAAGTACCGCCGTACATCATGTAACCGAATACACCTGCAGTAGCATAGTTTCCGCTTGCCACTGTGGTTGTGATGTTACCAAAGTTGTAGCAGTTCTTAGCGCTGCTTGTACCGATGGTGTGGCTGTAACCGCTGATACCTGCAACCCACTTAGCGGCCTTGATGTCGGCATAGTTGAGGCAGTTCTCGTAGTAGCTGTACATTGTGTAAGCGTTGATACCGCTGACACAGTCAACAGTAGTGTTGTTGACGTTCATTGTACCTGTGTTAGTGCAGTTGTAGAAGTCGGCGCAATAACCGTATCCGGCTACACCTGCAATCCATGCCGATGTCTTGGTGGTGTTGATGTCCATAATACCACTGAAATGGCAGTTGCGGAATACGGTCCTGAAATTAACGTGTCCGGCGATACCACCCACGGCAGTAGAACTTGCGCCCAGGGTCAAGTGTGCAGAGCTTGAGCAGTTCTCAATTACAGAATTGGCGTGAGCAGCACCCACGATAGAGCCGCAGCTCACGTTTTCAAAGTTGAAAACACCTGCAGCATTGAGGTTCTTAACAGTACCGTCGAGTACGCCGATAAGGCCCTGGCAAGAGTTGCTGGTAGTGAGATTGGCTGTAACAGTGTGGTTTCCGCCATCAAATGTGCCGAAGAACGGAGAAGCTGAACTACCGATTGCGGGCACTGAGTCGTTGCTGAAATCGAGGTCGGCAGCCAGTTTAACGAACTGTCCGTTAAAGTCAACACCGCTGTTGCTTGCGGCAGCCACAGCCTTCCAGTCGTCGTTGTTCTCGATGAGGTAGGGGTTGGTCTCCGAACCGTCGCCCTTCAGACCCTCGGCAACCTTTGAAGTGGGCCATGTGATTTCGTTCTCAAAGTCGATGCGGCCCTCGGTGAGGAAGCCCGATGTGTAAGAACCGTAATTAGTGCTCCAGGGTCCCCATGTAATAGCCTTGGTGCCCTCGGCATTGGCAAGAAGACCTGAATTGTATACAAATACCTTAGCGGTTGAAGCATCAATCATGCGGTAGTATTCGATACCATTGATGTTAAACGCCTTAACACCGGCAGTCAACTTCTGGTAAGAAGCTGTAAATCCACCGATGCGCGTATTGTTGCGGCTGGTGAGGGCAGTCTTGAATGAAAGACCGCCGCCGCCGAAGTTGGTGATAGTGATGCTATCGCCTTCTTGATCGGCCTTGATGTAGCAAGAATAAGTAGTAGTGTTGCCGAGCATCTTCCAACTCATGGTAGCGTTGCTCTTGTCAACTGTACCGCCGTTAGCGATATAGAAAGCAGCACCTGCGTTATCGCCTTCCTTTACAGAGAAGCCCCAGAGGCCTTCGAACTGCAGAGTAGTGGGACCTACGGCCTTAACCTTAACGCCCACTGCGGTTGAGTCGACAACGAGATAGTTCTTGGTTGTACCGCTGTCGTCGGTTCTTTGCTCAACAGTATAAGCGGTCACGACAACATCGCCATAGTCGGTTGTTGAACCTACAACCTGGAAGTTGGGGATAATGTACTCACCCTCGGTGTCGGTGGCCATTGCCTGGGTCACACTACCCGAGATGATAAGGTGACCAAGGTAGACGCTACCGTCGTCCTGCTTTACCAAGATATTACCACCCGAATTGCCCCAAGTGGTTGCTGCTGCGCTGGCATAAGAAACAACACAGCCTGTCCAAGTGCTTGGAAAGGCTGCTGCAACCTTCTTGGCCGGCGCTTTGCGCGAGGGTGTCAATGCGGTGGGTTGAACTGTAGTGATGTCAAAGGCTTTGTCGTACGTCGTTGTGACGACTTGCGTGGCAACGCCTTCGGGCTCTTCGCCATCGGCGACGGCGAACATCGTTGCCTGGGCATTCATACCGAATACCGTGGCAACCGTTGCGAAAAATGTGAAAAATTTCTTCATAAAAACATTGGTTTTTGTTGGAATTTATATATAGTTTCTCTTGTCGCTAATGATATTTTTTAACTTGCGAGGGCAAAAGTAAGTTAATTTTTTGTGTATGCAAGTAATTTTATGAATTTGTATGCACGATTGTTCTTTTTTCTTACAGAGTGAAACTTCTTATATGCGCGCGTGCGGTGCAATAATAGGTGCGTCATGTAGTCGCCGAGAAGCGGCCTGGCGGGGGTGGATGTTGTGCTGATGACAATAAGCGGTAAGTGTGAAAAATACAATAAGTGGTTGTTGTGTGGTATACAATATAGTAGAGTGTTGAAAAATAATGCATTAGATGATGAATTTTTCTGTGATTTTTGTTTGCATTTTTCAAAAACTTGATATAAATTTGCGATAGGAAAACCAAAAAACGTAATAACTATGAATACTAAATTAGGATTATCGGTTAACCACATGTCGGTCGACTGTGTGGTATTGGGCCTGTCAGACAGTACTCTTTATGTGCTACTCATTAAGCGCAGCGTGGAAGAAAACGGTGAGACAGTGTATGATTACAAGTTGCCCGGAGGTCTCATCTACACCGATGAGGACCTTGACAGTGCAGCGAGCCGTGTGCTCCAGGAACTCACCGGAGTGCGCAACCAGAGCATGATGCAGTTCAAGGCATTCGGTTCTCGCGACCGCATTTCACAGCGCGACTACAAGTGGCTGCGCGAAACCCTCAACGAGGATATCCACTCGCTGGTGACCATCGGTTACGTGGCAATGGGCCGCATAGGCCGCAAGCTCAACCTGCACAATGCAGGCAACGAGGTGTGCTGGATGCCCGTAAACGAGGCATTGAAGATGAATCTGGCATTTGACCACAATGTGATTGTAGAAGAGGCACTCAAGGCGGTGCGTCGTCATGCCGAGGCCGATCCCGCGGTACTTTTCACCCTGCTTCCCGCCAAGTTCACTGCGCTGCAGCTGCGCATGCTCTACGAGTTTGTCGAGAACAAGGAAATCGACGTGCGCAACTTCAAGAAGAAGATGATGCAGCTTGCCTATGTTGAGCCACTCGACGAGTATGAGCAAGGCGTTGCCCACCGTGCCGCGCGTTATTACCGCTTTGACCGCATTAAATACAAGAAGTCGCGCCGCGGAACCGATTGATGTTGCGAGCATCGTCCACAAGAACTAAAAACACAGTAAGTATATATAATATGTATTTATTAGGATATGATATAGGCAGTTCGTCGGTCAAGGCCAGTCTGGTCGAAGCCGAGAGCGGCCGTTGCATTGCCCAGGCATTTTACCCCGGCAGCGAGGCTCCCATCATCGCGTTAAAACACGGATGGGCCGAGCAAGAGCCCGAAGACTGGTGGGGATATCTCACCCAGGCAACCCACGATGTGCTTAATCAAAGCAAAGTAGACAAGAACGACATCAAGGCGATAGGTATCTCTTACCAGATGCATGGCTTGGTGTGTGTAGACAAGGACCTCAAGCCGTTGCGTCCCAGCATTATATGGTGTGACTCGCGCGCTGTCCCCTATGGCAGCCGTGCAATGGAGGCGCTGGGCCGGGATTACTGCCTGAGCCACCTGCTCAATTCGCCCGGCAACTTCACTGCAGCCAAGCTGGCATGGGTGCGTGCGAAAGAGCCCGAGGTCTACAACCGCATCTACAAGATAATGCTTCCCGGCGACTACATCGCAATGAAACTGAGCGGTACCATCTGCTCGACCATCGAAGGCCTGAGCGAGGGCATCTTCTGGGACTTCAAGGAAGGCAAAGTGTCGAGCCAACTGCTTCACTACTTCGGCATCGACGAGTCACTGTTGCCCGAGGTTATGCCCACCTTTTGCGTACAGGGATGTGTGAATGCCGCTGCGGCAGCCCATCTGGGACTTGCCGAAGGCACTCCCATTACCTATCGTGCCGGTGACCAGCCCAACAACGCGCTTTCGCTCAACGTGTTCAACCCCGGCGAAATCGCATCGACAGCAGGCACATCGGGCGTGGTATATGGCGTGTTGGGTGAGGTGAACTACGACCCCAAGTCGCGCGTCAATACATTCGCACACGTCAACCACACACCCGAGCAGACCCGTCTGGGCGTGCTGCTGTGCATCAACGGCACGGGTATCCTTAACTCATGGACCCGCCGCATGTGTGGCGCCGACCTCAGTTACAACCAAATGAACGAACTCGCCTCTCAAGCCCCCATAGGCAGCGAGGGCGTTACAATCCTCCCCTTCGGCAACGGCGCCGAGCGCATGCTCGAGAACCGTGACAGCGCATGCGTGATAAGCGGTGTAGACTTCAACCAGCATGGCCGCGGCCACATCATGCGTGCCGCACAGGAAGGTATCGTGTTCTCGTTCATGCACGGCATTGAAATTATGAAGGGTATGGGTATGGACGTGAAGCGCATACGTGCCGGCCATGCCAACATGTTCCTCAGCCCCGTGTTCCGCGACACCCTCGCTGGCGTTGCAGGAGTTCCCATCGAACTTTATAACACCGACGGCGCTGCCGGTGCAGCCAAGGGAGCCGGTATGGGCGTAGGCATCTATAAGGACAACAACGAGGCGTTCGGTACGCTGGAGAAGATTGCTACCATCGAGCCCGTTGCAGGCGATGCCGAGCAGTATGCGGCAGCCTATGCACGCTGGCAGGAACGCCTCGACAAAGAATACAAATAACTAACTTAAAAATCATATTTAAAAACTTAAAAACATGGCAAACAAAGAATTTTTCCCCGAGATTGGTAAGATTAAATTCGAAGGAAAAGAGAGTAAGAACCCCCTGGCATATCGTTACTACGATGCCGAGAAGGTGGTAATGGGCAAGAAGATGAAGGACTGGTTCAAGTTCGCAATGGCATGGTGGCACACACTGTGCGCCGAGGGTAGCGACCAGTTTGGCGGCACAACCAAGTCTTTCCCCTGGAATCAGGCAGCATGCCCCATGGAGGCAGCCAAGGCTAAGGTTGACGCAGGTTTCGAGTTCATGACCAAGATGGGTATAGAATACTTCTGCTTCCACGATGTAGACCTCGTAGCCGAGGCCGATACCGTTGAGGAGTATGAGGCACGCATGAAGGAAATCGTTGCTTACGTTAAGGAGAAGATGGCCGAGACCGGCATCAAGAACCTGTGGGGTACAGCCAACGTATTCGGCAACAAGCGCTATATGAACGGCGCATCGACCAACCCCGACTTTGACGTGGTTGCCCGCGCTATCGTTCAAATCAAGAACGCCATCGACGCTACCATCGAGCTCGGCGGTACAAGTTACGTGTTCTGGGGCGGCCGCGAGGGCTACATGAGCCTTCTCAACACCGACCAGAAGCGTGAGAAAGAGCACATGGCTACAATGCTCACCATGGCACGCGACTATGCCCGCGCACGCGGTTTCAAGGGTACATTCCTCATTGAGCCCAAGCCCTGCGAGCCCAGCAAGCACCAGTATGACGTGGATACCGAGACTGTTATCGGTTTCCTCAAGGCTCACGGCCTCGACAAGGACTTCAAGGTTAACATCGAGGTTAACCACGCAACCCTCGCCGGTCACACATTTGAGCACGAACTGGCTTGCGCCGTTGATGCAGGCATGCTCGGTTCAATCGACGCTAACCGCGGTGACTACCAGAACGGCTGGGATACCGACCAGTTCCC
>DCGA01000052.1:0-1683 GCA_002314465.1 bacterium UBA1790
GCCCAGCAGCCCTGGATGGCTGGTAGCGACTACATTCCCGCCACCGCAATCAACCAGATTGAAATGTGGAGCGCGTCAACCTACGACCGTGAAACCATCGACAAGGAACTCTCTTGGGCTCAGGACCTGGGCTTCACAACACTGCGCGTGTACCTTAGCAGCGTTGTGTGGAAAAACGATCCCATAGGCATGAAGGACCGTATGGACGATTTCCTCGCCCGTTGCGACCAGCGTGGCATACGTCCCATCTTCGTCTTCTTCGACGACTGCTGGAACGAGGAGTCGAGTTACGGTTTCCAGCCCGCACCCAAGCGTGGTGTGCACAACTCTGGGTGGGTAAAAGACCCCGCTGCATCGCTGCGTGCCGACACGGCTGCTCTCTATCCCGTACTCCGCGCTTATGTAAAAGACGTTATAAAGAGGTTTGAAAACGACAAGCGCGTACTCATGTGGGACCTTTTCAATGAGCCGGGCAACGGTACAAAACACAATATCTCCATGGACCTCGTTAAGAAGGTATTCGGTTGGGCTCGTGAGGTTTATCCCTCGCAGCCTCTCACTTGCGGCGTGTGGTCGTCAATGAACGACTTCAATAAGGTGCAACTCGAGCTGAGCGATGTCATCAGTTATCATTGCTATGGCAATCTCGAGACCCACACCAATGTCATTGACACCCTTAAGTGTTACAACCGCCCCCTCGTGTGCACCGAGTACATGGCGCGCACCCATGGCAGCAAGTTCCAGAACATCATGCCCTTGCTCAAGAAGAACAAGGTTGTTGCCATCAACTGGGGCTTTGTGGCAGGAAAGACCAACACCATGTTCTCATGGGAGAAAAAGATGCCCGATGTAGAAGAACCTCCCGTGTGGTTCCATGATATCCTGCGCCAGGACGGCACTCCCTTCGACACCGAGGAGATAGACCTGATAAAGTCGCTGACGGGTAAAAAGAAGTAACGCGTTGTTATACCATAACACAAGAGGCTGGACCACATCGTCCAGCCTCTTGCTTTTTTATTTTATTATCGTTTTATTCGCGGGTAAACAACTCCTTGCCATACTCGGTAAGGTAGGGCTCGATTTGGCCGTAACTCAGTTCTACCTCTACTTCGCCCTCGGCGTAGCAGCCTATTTCGTAAGCACTGTAGGCAAATGAGACTTTGCTTGCGTATATTGTCATTACTTCCTTGGGAATACGGGTCGGGAGCATGTTGGGGTCGGCTTCTTTCATTTTTTTACGGGCTGCCTTGAGCATGGAGAGTATCTTCCCGTCGGTACCGGGTGTAAAGATGTCTCCGTAGGCAATGGGGTGGCTCTGCTCGCAGTCGTAGTTTACGACTCCTGTTTGGTAAGGCATGCCGTGGGCACCTCCCATGTATTCGTAGCCGCCAGTGGCAAATCCCACGACATTCTTGGGCATCTTATCGGTGATGCGATTGCAGTACTTCTGGTGGCTCCAGTTGTACATGAAAGCGTCGTCGCCGGTGGCTTCCTTCTTGCTGCCGGTATTGCGTACGAAGTCGAATCCTTCGCCTTCGGCCATGTCGGCACGGCTCAAGAATCCCTTTGCTGCGGTTTCTACTTGCGGATTACGTACCTTGAACATAGCGTAGTTGATGGCCGACTGCAACGGCTCGGTATCAAAGTTGGCCTCGCTGGGCCATTCTATCTCATAGGTTTTCT
>DCGA01000052.1:1706-2790 GCA_002314465.1 bacterium UBA1790
CGTGGCTCGTCACCGTCAATCAACTCGCTGTCTCCGCTATTGGCAATGAAGTATGCTTTGGCGGTTTTCTCTGTGGTCTTCAGTTCGGCCACAAAGGTGGGTGCTTCCACTGCGGCGCTGTCTACTGTTACTGCGGTTGTGTCGACATCTGCGGCAGCATTTTCTCCGCTACCGCGGGTCATGAAGAATACGCCCGCTGCTACTGCGGCAAATGCTGCAAGACCCGCTACGGCAATGATTGCCTTGTTGTTGCCTTTCTTGGGTTCGGGCTCAAGGCCAGCATAGCGGTCTACGGGAGCCGTGGCAGGTGTGGGAGGTGGTGTCACGGGTTGCGGTGCGGCGGGATNNGTGGGTGGAAACATCCCTGCAAGTTCGGCAACTTGACTGGCTTGCTGCCAGTCGCTCATTCCTTCATGCCACACCAGGGTGGTGGGCTTGCAACCAACCTGGCGCAGTTGCTCTATGCTCACGGGGCCTTGCTGGTTGTTATACTCATCGATATAGTAAAACTGCATAATTGTGGTGTTTGTCGTTATGGTTGCAAAATTAAACAAATTTTGCCATAATCATAGCAAAATGCCACGAAAATCGGTTATTTGCAAGAAATATGACATTTTGCACACTTTTTATTTGGATTGTATTGCATTTTGCTATAACTTTGCACAAAAATTAAGAAATTTGTAAAACAAAGGAGAAAATTTACTTTCATTTAGGATTATGGCACTTATTCTTCCGGCTAACTATCGCCAGCGTTTGCTCCCCGAAACCACCGAGGTGGCAATTAAAATGGTTAAGGATTCGTTCCAGCGCGAACTCTCACGCGCTCTAAACCTGCGCCGCGTCACTGCGCCGTTGTTTGTCCTTTCGGGCACCGGTATCAACGACAACCTCAATGGTGTAGAAACCCCGGTGAACTTCACCATCGATTGCATGGGCGGCGCTCGCGCCGAGGTCGTACACTCGCTTGCTAAGTGGAAACGCGTTAAGCTTGGCGCTTATGGCATTGCTCCCGGTTATGGCCTGTACACCGATATGAACGCTATACGCACGAGTGAGGAACTTGACAACCTGCACTCGCTCTATG
>DCGA01000052.1:2832-10564 GCA_002314465.1 bacterium UBA1790
ATTCTGCCTGAGCAGCGCGACCTCGACACTCTCATCGACACCGTTTGCAAGATATATGACGCCCTGCTCGAGACCGAGCAACTCGTATATGAGGCTTTCCCTCACATCACACCCCGTCTGCCCCGCGGCATCAAGATTATCCACACCGAGGAACTCCTTCGCGAGTACCCCGATCTCACTCCTCGTGAGCGCGAAACCGAGGCTGCACGCAAGTATGGCGCAATCTTCCTCGTGGGCATCGGCGGCAAACTGAGCAATGGCGAGCCTCACGACGGACGCTCACCCGACTACGATGACTGGAGTACACCCAATGGCGACGGCTTTGTGGGTCTCAACGGCGATATCATCGTTTGGGACAGTATTCTTAACTATCCTGTGGAACTGTCTTCTATGGGTATCCGTGTGGACAAGGAAGCATTGTTGCGCCAACTCGAATTGGCTGGTGAGATGGAACGCACCAAGTTGCCGTTCCACTCCATGTTGCTCAACGACCAACTCCCGCAATCTATGGGTGGTGGTATAGGGCAGAGCCGCTTGTGCATGTTCCTTCTCCAGAAGGCTCACATCGGCGAGGTCCAGGCAAGCATCTGGCCCCCTGAGCAGGTGGAGCAATGCCGCCAGCACGGTATCACCCTCATGTAAATGATTTTATCGGTTTTTTGTTGATTTTTCTGCTATTTTGTTTGTTTATTCGCATTTTATTACTAATTTAGCGCAATAAGTCAATATTTTTTTAATTATTAATCTTTAAAAAACAAAAATCATGAAGAAATTATTATTTGCAATTGCCGCAATGGCTATGTTTTCTTTCACAGCATGTACAGGTGGTGCCGAAGGTGAGGCTGCTAAGACTGATTCTGTAGCTGCTGAAGCTCCCGAAGCTGTTAAGGCTGAAACTCCCGCTCCTACAGGCGATGCTGAGGCCGATGCAAAGGCTGTTATCGACTACATGAAGGCTAAGATTGAGAACGCTCAGACTGCCGAAGACTTCCTGGGACTGGAAAAGGATATTACTCCTATGATGGAAGCATTTGAGAAGGCTTATGCCGAAGGTGACGCAAAGAAGAAATTTGACGAGGCTGGTGAGAAGTACTTGAAGGAAATCGGCTTCAACTTTGAGCAGGCTATGGAAGACTGGATGAAGAATCATCCCGATGAGGCTAAGAAAGCTCTTACAAAGTCTCTTGATGAGAAAGTTGCCGAAGAAGCTGCTAAGTAATCAACAGTCACGGAATATATAAAACAAGCCCCGGTTCTTAACGAGCCGGGGCTAATTATTTATTATTGAGAGTTACTCAAGACACGCGTCGAGGTCGGCGGCAATCTGCTTCTTGTCGAGTTTCTGACCGATAAACACGATTTTTATCATGCGATCGCCCACTTCCTCGTCCCAGTCGCGCACTACACCGGGCTCGCGTTGCATCAATTGATACAACTCCTCGGGGGGCATGGTTGCAAACCACAAGCCGCTCTCGCGCATGGTCTTCTGCACACCGGCCTGCTCAAAGAGGTATGACATGTCGGGTGTTACGCTGAAGTAGCATATACCCTTGGCGCGGATAACGTTGCGCGGCCATTTGGTAGCAACGAAGCGGTCAAATTTCTCGAGGTTAAACGGTTTGCGGCGGTAATACACGTATGTGCCGATGCCATATTCCTCCACCTCGCCGCCGTCGTGATGGTGATGATGATGATGGTGGTGATGGCCGTGTTCTTCCTCGTCGTGGTGATGGTGCTCGTGCTCGTGCTCATCATCATCGTCGTGATGATGATGATGGTCGCATTCCTCGCCCTCTTCGTGGTGGTGTCCGCATTTTTCGCACACTTCATCGTCGTCATCATCATGATGATGATGGTGGTGATGCTCATGTTCGTCGTGGTCATCATCGTCGTCTTCGTGCTCGTCGACAACGCCCTCAATCTTTTGCACCCATGTTGCCGATGTCGCAACGCCGTCGTAGGTAAACATGCCGGTGTTCACGATTTTCTCAAGGTCTACCTCGGCATAGTCGCATTCGATAATCTGCGCCTTGGGTTGCAGGGCTTTGATAATCTCTTTCACACGCTTCAGTTCGCCCGGCTCAACCATCGACACCTTGTTGAGCAGCACGATGTTGCAGAACTCAATCTGTTGGATAATCAGGTTCTCGATATCCTCCTCGTCAAGACCCTTGCGGGTGAGTGCCTTGCCGCAGTCAAATTCGCTCTGCATTCTCAGTGCATCGACCACGGTTACAATGCAGTCGAGTCGGCCAAAGCCAAACTTGGTGAATTCGGGACCCATGGCGGGAATGTTGCATATAGTCTGCGCAATGGGTTCGGGTTCGCATATGCCGCTGGCTTCTATCACGATGTAGTCAAAGCGGTCCATCTTGAGGATGTCTTGGATTTGCTCCACGAGGTCCATCTTGAGCGTGCAGCATATACAGCCGTTCTGCAATGCCACGAGGCTATCGTCCTTTTGTCCCACGATACCGCCCTTCTGGATAAGGTCGGCATCGATATTCACCTCGCCTATGTCATTAACGATGACGGCAAACTTGATGTTTCGCTCGTTGGTGAGGATGTGGTTCACAAGTGTTGTCTTGCCGCTGCCCAGGTATCCGGTAAGCAGCAGTATTGGTGTTACGTTTGTCATTGTCTTTTCAATTTGGTCATGCAAAGTTACTGCTTTTTTCATTAAAGTTGTTCTTCGGGCCCAAAGTTTTTTTATGGCTGTATTCTTAATTCTTTCCCGCGTTGCGCCGCGTAACAAACTTTTACTTTTTGGCGACCAAACGCGTTGTTTCGTCGCGTTTCTACAAGATAAGATGACAAAAACTAACAGGTTCGGTAATTATTATTGGTTTGTTTTTCCAAAAGCAGTTCCAAAAGTCAGATGCTGCTGTATAAAATGCCGTTAAATATTGCACATTTTTGCATGAAATTGTATTTTTGTAACTTGTTTTTGCCCCTATTATTTTATAGTGACTTGTATTTTATCATTTGGGAATTTTTAATTGTATTATTTTTGTTATGAAAAAGTGCATCTATTTGTTTGTAATGGCTGTATTGTCATTCACAGCGAGTGCCGAAATCTCTTCTGTGGATTTGGCGCGTCAGGTCGATTTTGAACTTGGCAAAAAGTACACCGAGGCAACTGCTGATGTTGCTTCAAGTCGCACATCGTCTTCTAAGAAGGCCCCGTCGCTTAACGCTGCTCCAGCCGATATCGCTGGTCAGTATGTTTTCACATCATTCAATCGTGACACCATCAATACCAGTGGTTTGATTACCATCACAGCAGGTACTACATCTGGTACTTATCAAGTTACAGGTCTCCATAGTTTACAAAGCGAACCTGTAACCGGAACTTATGCCAACGGCAAACTTACAATTGCTGCTGGACAGGTTGGATATAATCATTCCACTTATGGAGACATCGCCCTATATCCAATGGTCAACAATACCCAGTATAGTACTGCCGAGGACATCGTTCTTGAGTTTGACGAAAGCGGTAAAGTTGAGTTAACTTCGGGTGTTGGTTTCCTCATGCTTATCACATCGGGCACCTACGAGGGCTATAGCTTTGGCCGCACTCTTACTAATGGCTATAATGCTTACGCAGCCAATGGCGATATTACAAGTCATATGGTAAACTCGGATACCTCGGATGCAGACCCCGCAAGCGAAACATATCCTACTTTTACAGGCTTTTATGAGTATAAAGGTAGTCAGTATGCTAAGGTTGCTGGTATTGACGACATGACGTTCTTCACCATTTTGATTAATAGTGACAATTCGGTCCAGGTTGTTCAAGAGCCCAGGCATTATCATAGTTCTACATACAAGGTGGCTTATCCGTGCCAACTTGTATACAATGAAACAAGTGGTAGTTTGAACTTTTATCCGGCAATGGGTCCCACCGGCACCATTGACTACGATGCGGGAACAATTACCCTTGACATGTGGGGATTCTTCATGGAGAATGCATCAACTTCTGGCTCGTATGCAGTTCTTAATGGCCGTAAGTACCCCTCGGTCATCACATTCACAGGTCACACAATCATTGATCCTCCCGCAGAACCCGAAATCCCCGAAAGCACCGAGTTCAGCTGCACTTCAACTCCTTATTCTAAGTTTATTGAGAACAGTCAGGTAAACTCTTATAAGAATTCGTTGTCGATTTCACTCAAATCTGGAGTCGCATCAACACTTGCAAATAAATCACGATATATCTATCGCACAAACAAGGCATCAGGTGAAAAGACACTTGTATGTACACTTAATTTCACTAAATCAAGCAACAAGTATTACTGCACTCCTACTTACAATTCGCCCATGGCGACCAGCAATTCTTTGCGCTATGACGCTACTGCCCTTAGTACTTCTCGTGTCAATGTGACATCAACTACAAGCAAAATCACAGTCAACGACTACTTTACAGCTTCTACTGCCGATGGTGGTGACAAGGCCGGTACTTATGTTTACACTATAGAGAACGGCACAACAGTAGGTAGAGTTGCTACTGTTCCTGTTTACGCTGCTACGGTTTATGCTTGGCCAACAACACAAGAAGGCCCTGACGCATATACCTCGGAGCAGATTGCTGCCGATACCGATCACGCTCTTGAAGCCCAGGATGCTTACACAGTATACCTTGAGGATTACAGTGATGGAATTGAAAGCATACAGATGTATCAAGACCATAGTTCGGTGGGTACTGCCGATTTCTACTATGCTTATGTCGTTTCTTCTGATGTTACGCAAAGCACCGGTTTTTCTGTTGCGCTCAAGGTTGGCAACAATTATTACGGAACCAACGAGGCTACTGCCTATGCTGCTGTCCTTGGCGATGTTTATGCCTACGATAAAGTTAAGTCAGAGGCTACTTTCAACAACGGAAGCCGCTACTTTACTTGCTTGCTCAATGCAGCACTCAACTCGGCCCAGGGCGTTTCTTACGAAACAACCGGAGGTGGCTACCGTGTATGGCGCACTTGCGATACAAGTGATGTGTACTATGAAGACCTCGGCAATCGTGCTAACGACTATTTGTTCTTCGACAACGTGGGCCTTGAAGAATCTTCTATGGCGATGAGCGGAATCGGTGGCGAGAGCCTCAAGCATGGCGGCTCGACCTACACTTCTGGCACTTTCGGCTCGTCAACCGAGGCTCCTACAGTGACAATGCGTATACGTGCTTACTACAAGGCTGCAAGCAGTGCGTCAGCTCCCCGCAAGGTGAAGGCAAAAGATACCGACGAGGTTTACTCTATTGCCGAGACTCTTCTCGAGGTTAGCTTCGCCGAGAACGTTGTTACTGGCCTCAAGGAGGTTACTGGTGTTCGCACAATTAAGGGAATCAACTATTACAACGCTGCCGGTCAGGTAAGCAACGCTCCCCACGATGGTGTTAACATCGTTGTTACAACCTACGAGGACGGCACAACCTCAACTCGCAAGATTGTTCGCTAACGAATCGGGCGCTTAGCCCATCCGATAAATAAAAAGGCCATAGTGCATAAATCATGCACTATGGCCTTTCTGTTTGCTTACCAACGATTTACTTTGCTGTTATTGCCTGCAGTTGGGCTGCATACTTGGCGTTCATGAGGCGGCAGTAGGTGATGATGTCGCCTGCGGGCTGCTCGGCTTTATTGGCATCATACTTGAAGCCTTGCTCAAATGCCTTTACTTCCTCAATCCATTCATCGTCGTTCCATTCCTTGCCGTTCTTCACGCAGTCCATGGCGCGGTTTATCCACATCTCCCAACGCTTAGCGTGGTACTGCGAGGTGAGGCCGTTGTAGCAACGGTTGGCATAGTCATTAAGGCTACCTCCCCAGGTGGTGATAAGTGTGAGGGCATTCTTCTGGTAGTAATCCTTCAGTTCGGGAGTATTGCCGTAATCGCGTGCCAGGTTTACCCATGCGTCGAGTGTGCAGTGGCTCTGGAATGCGTTCATGCCATCAATGTCCATGAGCAGTTGGCGCATCATGGTGGCATGCTTGCGCATTTCGGCCATGTTCTTCTCGTTGAATGCCTTCTCGAAGGCTTTCTTCTCTATTACAAACATCTGGTTGAGCACTTCGCGTCCGGTTACGGTGATGTCGATTATCATTGCATCGCGTGGCACCTCGTCTTGCTTGATGAGTGTCTGCCATGCATCAACCAGACCAGCCACGTTGAGTTTGTATTTGGTCTTGTATATCTCCTTGTTCATGAGCGGACGCAGGCTCACCATCTCGCCGCGTGTGCCGGCTTGCAGTGTGTAAACCTCGTTGTAAAGCGAATTCCAGGCCTTGCGGGCGTTGTCGTCTACGCGTCCGGCATGGCGGTCGGCAATCTCGTTGACCACCTGCTCGGGAGTATCTGTAATCGCCCAAGCCTTGTCGAGTACGCGCTCATAGGGCAACTGCTGAACATCAAATCCCTCGAGGGTAGAACCTATGCCCACGAAGTTCTTGCCGCCCTCTTTGAGTGTGCCTTCGATGCGCTCACAGGCTTTCTTGGGATTGCCCTCAAATACGGTGTTGCCACCGAAGTTGCCCAGGTAGCACCATATGTAGGGTTGCTCCGAGAAGCGGTCGCGTGTGCGCCACACCTCGCGGTTCTCGCAGAAGTAGTCCAGGATGGTCATCTTTCCCTTGGGAACAGCGGTGAGCATTGCCTTGGTGCGCTCGGCGGTCCACTCCTTCTGGTAGTAGAGTATCCAGCCCATCTGCAGCCACTCGGCCTTGGGGTCGGCTTTCTTCACGCTCTCAAACATGTGCTTGGTGACGCGGCTCAGGTATGATTCCTCCCAGCTGGGCGGTTCCATTTCGTTGAACGGGTCGATGCCGTAGATGTGGTCGTAGCCGAATAACTTGCCCTGCTCCTCTACAAACATCTTCTGTATCTTGTCAAACAAGGGGTCCTCGCTGTCGAGGAAGTAAGTGCGCTCTTCTTCGGCAAACTTTGCCCAGTCGCTTAGCATCGAAATCTTGGCATCGGGATACAACTCCTTGATGCGGCGGGGCACATGGCCTGCAAAGGCATTCATCACGGGTCGCATGTTAAGGGCGCGCTCGCGGGCAAGTATCTTGTGCTGCAGTTCTACTTGAGTGTCAATCCAGTGCTGGGGCAGTGGGCCGCACCACTGGTCCACATTGGCCATGCGGTGCCATGCCAGGTAAGAAGGACCGGTGAAATACTTGCGGCATTCATCGGGTGTCATGCCCATTGATGTCCACACCTTCATCCACACAGCCTCCTGGCCGGTGATTGCCAGCGGCAGATTCACTCCGTTGAGGGCCATCCAGTCGATGAAGCGCTCCCAGTCGGGCCACTGCCAGAAGGTCATGGTGTAGCCATAGGTGCAGTAGTTGAGGAAGAATCGCTGCGGAACGGTCGATGTCACGGTCTCGCCGTCGCCCACGCCGGGAAGTGCGTCGGGCAGTTCTACGGCCACGTCGGCATACCACGACACGGTGGTGTTGCAGTACTTCTTGAGGTAGCGGTTAAGCCCCACAGCCATTGCATTGGCGTTATTGCCGCCTATGGCTACACGCTCGCCGTTCATAGCCAGCGAGTACACGTCGGTCCCTTTCTTGGGCGATTTGATTTTTACGAATTCCACCTTGTCGGCAAGGCGTTGCGACAAGCGTGTGGCAAGAGCGGTTGCTTCCTGCACATCGGCATCGGCAGCCCATGCGTTCACACACATCACTGCGGCTGCCAGCAGTAGTAAAACGATTCTTTTCATAGTGCT
>DCGA01000052.1:10580-10772 GCA_002314465.1 bacterium UBA1790
TATTGTGCAAATATAATGTTTTTTTAACTAATTACGGGTACAATCTTGAAAACTTTTGCCTTTATCGTCGTGCTCGTCTATATTATCGGGTACACTCGTCTATCTTATTTATTAAAAAACCAAAACTATTATATTATTTCGCAGAGTTTTATTAACTTTGCAAGTTGAAATATCTATTAATAGAAAAAGATG
>DCGA01000052.1:10815-11197 GCA_002314465.1 bacterium UBA1790
TGCCGCAGTGCTCGTGGCTGTGTCTTTCGGCATGTCGGCACAAGTATCAACCACCCCATATTCTAAGGTGGGTTATGGCATTCTCAGCGACAACGCATCGGGCATTCAGCGCTCTATGGGTGGTGTGGGTTATGCAATGCAGGACGGCCGTGCCATCAACGTGATGAACCCAGCATCTTACTCTCAGGTCGACTCTCTCACTTTTATCTGGGACTTTGGTCTGGACCTTACCAATGTGTGGTCTAAGGAAAACGGCAAGAAGGGTCACAACCTGGCTGGCGGTCTTGACTACCTCACTGCTCAGTTCAAGATTGCCAAGCACCTTGGCGGTTCTTTCGGTTTGCTGCCTTACTCTTCGGTAGGCTATAGCTTCGGCAGCGAT
>DCGA01000075.1:0-181 GCA_002314465.1 bacterium UBA1790
CCGACAGGGCTTTCCAGTCGTCGCCGTCGATAGCAACACGTCCATGTCCGTCGGCTTCGATGGTCTGGCTTACGCGGCCGGTGCGGCCAATGATTGCGTCGACATTACTGGTGCGCTCGTCCTTAGCCTTGTGAAGGTAACGCAGTGCCACGGGGCGAACAAACAAAAGGCACAGAACCGG
>DCGA01000075.1:205-11328 GCA_002314465.1 bacterium UBA1790
TTCTGAGCTACCCCACCCACGAAAGGCGAAACGCAAGCGGTCACAAACGCTGCGATTGAGAAACACATGATGAAGAAGTCACCCGAGCATAATTCCAGGATTAGACAGATGATGCAAAGCAGAGTCCATGCTTGCCAAAGGTTAGATAGGAAGTAATCAATCATAATATTGATGTTGTTAAAAAATTTTTTCTAAAGTTAATGCTTTTAATTGTGATTTGCAAAATCTGTGCCAAAAATCGCGCGAAATATGGGAAAAATCACGCCCGACTTATCGTGATGCTTATGAATTTTTAATTCTCAGCACCTCTAAAATGCGATAAAACGCTTATTTTCACGCAGAAATGGTAATTTCTCTTGTCTTGTGTTTTTGTTCTGAAAAATCGTTTTGAAAAGTTTTACGGCGTTTTTGCTAAAGTTTTAGCGAAAATCACTATCTTTGTATGTTATAGCAAATCAACGATGACCAAAACAAGTTTTTTGACTCAAAATGTAGAGATGCCCGCACTCGATCTCGACGCCGTGACCCGATGGCTCGTCGAGGTTGCCCGTGTTCACGAGAAATCGACGGGTAGGCTTACCTATATATTTTGCGACGACGAGTACATACTGGAGACCAACCGCAAGTTTCTCCAGCATGACTACTATACCGATATCATCACCTTTGACTATAGCAACCGCCGCCGTATTTCGGGCGATATGGTTATCAGCCTCGATACCGTAAGGACCAATGCAGAGCAGTTTGGTCGCACCTACGATGAGGAGTTGATGCGCGTGGTGGTGCATGGAGTGCTTCACCTGTGTGGTATCAACGATAAGGGCCCGGGTGAGCGCGAAATAATGGAACAACATGAAAATGAGGCACTTGCCTTGTGGAATGAATTAAATAAAACTGTGCAATGAGACTCGACTACGACGTGATAGTGATAGGGGCGGGGCACGCTGGTTGCGAGGCTGCAAGTGCGGCTGCGCGACTTGGCTCTACCACTTTGCTCATCACTATGGACATGAACAAGATTGCGCAGATGAGTTGCAATCCCGCTGTTGGCGGAATTGCTAAAGGGCAGATAGTGAGAGAGATAGACGCTCTTGGAGGTCAAATGGGCATTGTTACCGACCGCAGCAGTATCCAGTTCCGCATGCTCAACCGCAGCAAGGGTCCGGCGATGTGGAGTCCGCGTTCGCAGGCCGACCGCATGCATTTCTCGGCCGAGTGGCGCGCAATCCTTGAGAACACCCCCAATTTATATATGTGGCAAGACTCCGTATCCTCGCTCAAGATAGAGGGTGGGGTAGTGCGCGGTGTTGTTACCACGATGGGTATAGAGTTTGGCGCGCGCAGTGTTGTTCTCACTGCCGGTACTTTCCTTAATGGACTCATGCATGTGGGTCCCGTGCAACAAGAGGGTGGGCGAGTGTCGGAACCGGCATCGCATGGCATTACCGAACAGTTGCGCGAACTGGGCTTTGCCACCGACCGCATGAAGACTGGTACACCTGTTCGTCTGGATGCCCGCACAATCGATTTCTCGCTTGCCGAGGAGCAGAAGGGAGACGAGGATTTCCACCATTTCTCTTACCTGCCGGGGGTGAAGAGCGAACTCAAGCAGCGTTCGTGTTACATAGTTTTCACCAATGAAAAAGTGCATGAAGTGTTGCGTGACGGATTGCCCGAATCACCGCTCTATAATGGTCAGATTCAGAGCATTGGGCCTCGTTATTGTCCTAGTATAGAGACTAAAATTGTCACTTTTGCCGACAAGACATCGCATCAGCTTTTCATAGAACCTGAGGGCGAAACTACCCACGAGATGTACCTAAACGGTTTCTCTTCTTCGCTTCCGTGGCGCATACAGTTTGAGGCGTTGTCTCATATCCCGGCGCTTGCCAATGTGCAGGCCTATCGCCCCGGATATGCTATAGAATATGACTTCTTCGACCCCACACAGCTAACGCATACCCTCGAGACCAAACTCGTGGAGAACCTGTTCTTTGCAGGTCAGGTAAACGGTACCACGGGCTATGAGGAAGCGGCAGGACAAGGCCTTGTTGCCGGTATCAATGCACACCAGAAGGCGAGTGGGGGAGAGCCCTTCACACTTGCGCGTAACGAGGCGTATATAGGTGTGCTTATCGACGACCTTGTAACCAAGGGCGTAGACGAGCCTTACCGCATGTTTACCTCGCGTGCCGAGCACCGCATCCTGCTTCGCCAGGACGACGCCGACATGCGTCTTACCGAACGGAGTTACCGAATGGGATTGGCAACCGAAGAAAGATATCAAATCATGTGCCGAAAGCGCAAAGTGATAGAAGATTTGATTGATTTTGCACGAAATTATTCGGTAAAATCGTCTATTATCAATCCGCATCTTGAGCAGGAAGGCCTGCAACCGCTCAAGCAAGGAGCCAAATTATATGACCTTATCTTGCGTCCGCAACTCACAATTGAGATGCTTGCTGGAATGATTGACGAATTGGATGCACTTATCCAGTCGTTTGACGAGGATTTGCGTCTTGGGGCAGTCGAAGCAGCCGAGATTAAGATTAAATATAACGGTTATATTGCCCGCGAGGAGATGATTGCCGACAAGCTCAGTCGACTCGAGAAGGTAAAGATCAAGGGTAAATTTGATTATTCAAAGATACTTCAAATCTCTACCGAGGGACGTCAGAAGTTGGAGAAGATAGACCCCGAAACCGTTGGCCAGGCCTCGAGAATACCGGGCATTTCTCCGAGTGACGTCAATATATTACTGTTATTGTTAGGAAGATAACTTTAATTTGTTTCACGTGAAACACAAATTTATAAATTATGGACAAAGCAAAGATTGATTACGTAAAGAGCAAAGTGCGCAACATTCCTGATTTCCCCATCAAGGGAATCCAGTTTAAGGACCTTACTACTGCGTTCAAGGATCCCGAGTGTCTTAACATTATCGTTGATGCAATCTACGAGTATTACAAGGACAAGGGAATTACTAAGGTTGCAGGTATCGAGTCTCGCGGTTTCATTTGCGGTGCAGCACTGGCTGTAAAATTAGGTGCTGGATTTGTACCTATCCGCAAACCCGGCAAACTTCCTGCTGACACCATTTCGGTTGACTTCCGCAAAGAGTATGGTACCGACACCATCGAGATGCACAAGGACGCTATCGGCCCCGATGATGTTGTTCTTATCCACGATGACCTCCTCGCTACCGGAGGTACAATGCTTGGAGCGCTTGACCTCGTAAATCAATTAAACCCCAAGGCCGTTTATGTAAACTTCATTTGTGGCCTTGACGACCTGGGCGGAAGAGACCTTTTCCCCGGGGAACTCGACCTTACCACGGTATTTGACTTTTGATCCATTTTAACTAATAGGGGCGTGGATGCATTTTTGTATCCGCGCCTTTCTGTATATCACGATGCGCGACGAACTCAAACTTAAGATTTCCCTCCTTCCCGATACGCCGGGAGTGTATCGCTATCTTAACAAAGACGGCGTGATAATCTATGTGGGAAAGGCTAAGAACCTGAAGCGTCGCGTAAGTTCTTATTTCAACCGAGAGCATCAGGTGTACCGCACCAGTGTTTTGGTTAAACACATTCATGACCTGCAGTATACCGTAGTCAACACAGAGGAAGAAGCGCTCGACCTTGAAAACAGTCTTATCAAGGAGTTTCAGCCCCACTACAACGTGTTGCTCAAGGACGATAAGAGTTACCCCTGGATATGTGTCACCAAGGAATTGTATCCCCGTGTTTTCCTCACGAGGGAGAAACTTAAAAGGGGAGCCAAATACTATGGCCCGTACCCTAAGGCCGAGGTTGCCAAAGCCCTTGTTGATACGCTCCACAAGATATTTCCCCTGCGAACCTGCAAGCATAGTGTTTCACGTGAAACAATCGATTCCGACAAGCACCATCTGTGCCTCAAATACCACATCAAAAAGTGCCAGGGATGCTGCAAGGGATATGTATCGCCCGAGGAATACGGTACCTACATAGACGAGATACGCCACATCCTTAACGGTGAGACCAAGATGGTGAGCGACTACCTGATGTCGCAGATGGAATCACTTGCCATGCAGTTGAAGTTTGAGGAGGCTAATGTGTTGAAAATCAGATACGAAGCGCTCGAGAATTACCGTTCGCGCTCTTCAATCGTTAGTCCCACGATCCACAATGTGGATGCCCTGACGCTGCTGCGCGACGAGAACTCGGTGTTTGTCAACTATATGCATGTGCGCAATGGGTCTGTGGTACAGAGTGTTACACTTGAATACAAACTGCAGGGCGAGGACGTAGGGCTCAGTGATGAGGCTTTGATGTCGATGGCTGTGAGCGAGGTGCGCCAGCGCTTTGCCGAGACCTATGCCCGCGACAAGGTGCGCGAGGTACTGGTCAACGTGGTTCCCGACGTACAGTTTGCCGAGGTAGAGTTTTTCGTGCCGCAGAAGGGCGACAAGCGCAAACTCCTTGACGTGTCGTTCAAGAATGCCGAGCAATACCGCAACGACAAACTCAAGATGATGGAAAAGCTCAATCCCGAGCAGCGCGTTACACGCACGCTCTCCACCCTCCAGCGCGATTTCCATCTAAACGTACTACCGCACCACATAGAATGCTTCGACAACTCCAACATCTCAGGTTCGTCGCCCGTGGCATCATGCGTGGTGTTCCGCGACGGCAAGCCCTGCAAGAAAGACTACCGCCATTTCAACATAAAGACCGTTGAGGGTCCCGACGATTTTGCGACGATGCGCGAGGTACTCACGCGCCGGTACACGCGTCTGCAGGAAGAAGGCAAGGAGTTGCCCCAACTTGTAGTGCTCGACGGCGGCAAGGGTCAGTTGAGCGCTGCCGTTGAGGCGCTCGAGGCGATAGGGTTGCGTGGCAAGATTTCGCTCATAGGCATTGCCAAGCGCCTTGACGAGATATACTTCCCCGGCGACAGCGTTCCATTGTACATAGACAAGAACAGCGAGTCGCTCAAGGTGGTGCAGCGCTTGCGCGACGAAGCCCACCGCTTTGCCATCACCTTTCATCGCAAGCAACGAAGCAAGGCACAGGTACACAGCGAGTTGGATGATATAAAAGGTATAGGCGAAGCCACCAAGAAAACCTTGCTCAAGCAGTTCAAGAGCCTCAAGCGCATCAGGGAAGCCTCTCTCGACGACCTCATTGCGGCTGTTGGACCAGCCAAGGCAAAACTCATACACGATGCATTAACCCAGAAAGAACAACCATAAACAAAACTAAAGATACGATGAAAAAGATTGCATTATTGGCATTGCTGGCGTGCGTAACGCTTCAGGCATTTGCCTGGAAACCCCTGTTCGTGGGCCATCGCGGCTGTTTGCGCGGCGTGGAGAACACCGTGGAGGCGTTTCGCAACGGTGTCGACGAGTATGGCTACGACGGCCTTGAGTGCGATGTGCGCGTCACGCTCGACGGCGAGTATGTGATTAGCCACGACGAGACGACAACACGACTGGGCGGCAGTCTCACTGTTGCCAAGGCCACACTTGCCGAACTGCAGGCCGAGAGTTACCAGCAGACACGCAGCGGCGTGACCTACACGGGCAAGATATGCACCATTGACGAGTACCTCGATATCTGTGTAGAGAAGAACGTGTTTCCCGTTATAGAGTTAAAGTACACTACAGGCATCAACAACGCGAGCATGGTAAACTTCCCGGGACTTGCCCAAAAGATCATCAACCACGGTCTTGAGGATAAAGTAGTGATACTCACCAGTATGCAGAAGTCGCTTGAGTATGTCAAGACCAATTATCCCCAGTTCCAGGCACAATTCCTGTGTTCAACCACATGGGCCAACAATACAGGTTGGTGCCGTCACTTCGACATCAATCCCAGCATTCAGTCGGGCTATTTCGATATCGAGACCGTCAACACTTTCCGCCGCCTTGGCCATAAAGTAGCGGTGTGGACCGTTGACACCGAAGCCGACTACAAGAAATATGGCAACATGGGTGTCTACATGATGACATGCAACTACCTGCGTCCCAATAATATGGCTGAACTCGACAGCATCGACTGGAGCCAGGTGGGCGACATTCCCGATCCACTCGAACTCAAGTGTGATACAATGTACAGTTACACCCTGGGTCAGGGCAACCTGCCCGCCGATTTCCCCAGCCGCAATGCAAAGTTAAGCGCTTACAACAGCGCAATGCAGGCGGTGGTTATCGACGGCACATTCTACATCAACGACTGCAAGACGCACACCCTGCTCACCTTTGACAAAACCGGGCGCGTGGACAACCCCTACCAGGGAACAAGCGGTACAGGCATGGCGAAAGATGATGCAGGCAATATCATCCTGCGTGCCGACAGCATGACCACTACACCGAGCAAACTCGTGATATATCCCAAGGGCAGCACTACCGCTGTGCCCGTCGATTTCTCGCTGCTGCACAATGGCCAGACCTACTTCATCAGCGCCTCGGGCAACGTGATGAGCGACGAGGGTGGCTATGTCTATTTCTACCCCAAGGGTCAGACACACGTGAATAAAGTGAAGATTGCCGCCGGCAAGTATGTGGAGACCACAGCCAGCGGTGACCTTGCCGTTGCCGGCATGAATACAAGCATTGTAGTACCCATTGACGGCGACACGGCGCGCTTCGTGTACCAGAGCCGTACCTCGGGAATATACCTCTATGACGGTGCTGACAAGGGCGAATACATTACCGGCGAAACCGGAACATACCCTCCCAGCCGCAATACCAGCGTGGGCGGAGCGCAGTTCGCGCTTGGCGGCCACACCCTCTTTGTGCATCCCTCTGGAGCCAACTATAACGGCGGTTTCACCATTCGCGACATGAGCAGCGATGAGATAGACATCCTCAACATGGACGACATGGGCAACGGCGGACTCTCGTCAAACCTTGCCACGGGTAGTTTCTACTCGGTTGAGCCGCTCGATGAGAACCACTGCTACCTGTATGTTTACACCATGGGCAACGGATATGCATGTTATCAGCTCTATGTGGGCGAGCCCTATAATCCCTCAAGCCTTGCGGGCGATGTGAACGGCGACGGCGTGGTCGACATCAGTGACCTCAATATCGTGGTTAACATTATTCTGGGCAAGAAACAGAGCAGCGAGTATGGCGGCCGTGACGACGTGAGTGGCGACGGCAATACCGATGTTCTCGACATAAACATGATTATCAACAAGATACTTAACAAATAACGAACGATGAGACTGGTAATACAGCGAGTAAAGAATGCCTCGGTGACCATAGGCGGCGAGTTGCACAGCGAGATAGGGCACGGCCTCATGGTGCTCGTGGGCGTTGCCGAGGGCGATACCCTTGACGATGTAAAATGGCTTGCTGCCAAGACTGCCGCGATGCGCATTTTCAACGATGATGAGGGCGTGATGAACCGCAGCGTGATAGACTGTGGGGGAGAGGTGCTTGCCGTGAGCCAGTTTACCCTTACCGCCAGTACGCGCAAGGGCAATCGCCCGTCGTATATCCATGCCGCAGGCCACGACCTCGCTATTCCGCTCTACGATGCCTTCTGCGAACAAGTACAGGCCCTGGTGGGCCGAGAGGTAAAGCGCGGTGTCTTCGGCGCCGACATGCAGGTTGCACTCGTTAACGACGGCCCTGTTACCATCATCATCGACTCCCGCCTCAAGGAATAGCATAAGGCCATTGTCTTAGAATAAAAAAAGAGCGGAATCCCGCTCTTTTTTATTGAATTATCCCGACTTTTCGATAAGTTGATATCTCGAAAAAACGTTCACTATCGCTTCATGCGGCTCTGGGCATCCTTGCCTGCGCCGGTGCCCTTGTACTTGCTTCGGGTGGTGTTGAAGCGATACATCAGGGTTGTCATGAGTTTATGGGTTGAGTAGCGGTTGTTCTGCTGTATCGTGTAGTAGCCCATGTCGCCGTATTCGTTCAGGCGGTTGCGTTGCAAGGCGTCGAGCACTGCCACGCGCACGGTGAGGTCGTTGTTGAGGAACCCCTTCTGTACGACCAGACCCAGTCGAATGTTGTTGTAGCTGTTGTAGAAGTTCTGTGCATGTCCCTTTCCGCGCACCATCAGGTTTACGTCTATCTTCCAGTTGTGCTTGAACGACAGCGTGTTGAACATGTTAAAAAGAAAAATGGGTTTGTTAAACGACATCTCGCGGCCGTCGTCAAGGACGAGCGAGAACCACTGCTTCTGCACGCCGGCTGTGGCGTTGAGCGAGTAGATGCCCCAGCGCGGTGTTGCGCTCACAAATGCGCTCACGTTGTTGATGGGTTTGCCCAGGTTGATGTGCTTGATGAGTGCTACATCGCCGTCGAGAATATAGGCCCACTGCGAGATGGCATTCTTCTGGTACTCATAGGATGCGGTGAAGGTGAGCCACTTCCACGCAGCGTTCAGGGTGAGTTCGTGCAGCGTCTCGTTCTTCAGTTTGGAGTTGCCCTGCTGCAGCGAGTAGCGGCTGATGTAGGTGATGGCATCGTTGAGCGCGAAGTAGTCGGGGCGCGCGGTCTTCACGCCGTAAGAAAGTCCTGTCTGGACGCTGCCCAGCATAACCGAGTAGGCCACCGAGGGGAAGAAATCGTTGATGACACGGTGCAGGTTGTCGCTCCCCAGGTGGTCTTTGTAGTCAAATAGCGTGTGTTCATACCTGAGGCCCGCACTGACGGTGCCGTAGCGGTCAAAGCTGCGGCTGTACTCGGCGAATGCCGCAATGGTGTTCTCGGTGATGTCGGCGTCGGTGTTGGCGATAGATGTCTTGCTATCGATGTTGTAGGTGTTGTGACGGCCCACAATGGTCATCTCGGTACCTCCCTCGATGGTGCCGCCGGCCAGGGGGTGGGAGAGGACGAGCTTGGTAGCGTAAAGGTTGCTTTTGGCGGCAGAACTGCTGTTCACCACGTCGCTGCGCACCTGGCTCACCTCGTTGTTGACGCGGCTTGTGCTCGACTTGCCGTTCATGAAGTCAAAGTTCCAGTCGATGGCGAGTTGTCCCACCTTGCCGTTGTAGTAGGCGTTGGTGAGCCATGCCAGGGGTTTCTTCTCGTGGCTTGTCTGCTCGCTGTACAGATGGTCGATGAGCGCACCATTCTCGAGCAGGTCCTCGTCATAGATGACACGGTTCAGGCCGTTGAAGTGCTGCGAGAGGTCGGCCCGCACACCCACCGAGTGGTTGTCGTTGATCTGCCAGTTGGCGCCGGCAGTGTATGTGATGTTGTCGTGTTCCCATGTCATGGTGTAGGGACCGGTCTGGGTGAAAGTCTTCTCGCCCAGGGTGACTTCTTCGAGCGTACTGAGCTGTCGGTAGTCCTGATGCCAGTAATACACGCCGCCAAAGATGTCAAATCCGTCCTTGCGGTAGTTCATGTTCATCTTCCCCTGCGGGCGAGCGAAACCGTAGCGCAGGTCTTGCTCGTTGGCTGCCGTGAGGTCAAAGCCGAAGCCCTCGCCCCTGGTGCGGCGCGTGCGTATCCTTACCACGGCCTTCACGGTGGCATCATACTGTGCGCCGGGGTTATTGATTACCTCCACGTCGCGTATGTCCTCGCTCTTGATGCGCTTGAGTTCGCTCATGTCGCGCAGCAGTCGTCCGTTGATGTAGATGAGCGGGGCGCCCTTGCCCAGCACTTCCACAGCATCGTCGGTGCCGGTGAGTCCGGGGACCTTGGGCAGCATCTCGTTGGCCATGCCCGATGCCAGCGCAGTGCCTTCCACGCGCGTAACCATAGCGTTGCCCTTAATGCGAGTGTTGGGCAGATTGCCTTTGACGACGATTTCGCTCAACTGCATGAATTTTTCAATCTGCAGAGAGTCGGCATCGGCCACTTGCACCGTGTCCGTTGCCATGATTGCAGAGGTTGAACCAGCCGTCACGGCCGATGCCGAACCTATCGAAAGTAATGAAACTATTAGTGCTAAATTTCTCATAATGGGTTTAGTTTGCGCCCTCAGTCTCGCGATGCGGGCAGCCGTTATTAGTAATCTTTTTCCCATTAGACGCACTTCCCCCTTGTTTTACTACACCTGGATGTTACAGAACTTCTCTCAGGGAGTCGCTCACATTGGGAACTTGTACAAGTTCGTATTGTGCGTTGTCATTGAGCCACACGATGACGCGGTCGAGCACGGGGATGCCTATGTCCTCGAGCATGAGGGCATAGAGGCTCAACTGGATTGTATAATGCGACAAGTCCTCGTCGATCATATCGTCGAACGGCGCCATGAGTGTCTTGTTGTACTTGCGGTTGAACTCATTATATAGGCTCGCATTGGTTTTGTAGTCCAGCACCATGAAACCAGCCTTGCTTTCATCGCCCTCGCCGTCGTAATAGTACAGCATGTCGAATGTACCGCATATCTGTTCCTTGAGGTTCAATGCCTCGTCGGGATTCTTGCCGCTATACACCATTGCCTCGTTGAGCACGAGATGCATGCCGTCGGACATTTCGTCCATGAATTTTACCACGGCCTCCTCTTTGGGGTGGATGGGGGCAAGGTAGTTGTAGGTGGCGTTATACTGCGGCTTTATGGCATCGGTAATCATCTCGGGGTGACCGGCGCGCAGGTATCCCAGGCTCTCGCCAAACTCGTGCGTCTTAGAACCGAGGGTAGTAGCTCTGAACGAGTTGCAGCGCCACTGGCGTTTCCAGTATTCGGCAGTACCTCCGTGACGCTCGGCATATCGTTTAGCCTGCAGTTCCTCGTTAAACGGGTCGCGGATGAAACGGTGCGCGATGCCCGATACCGAGTTCAGCGACTTGCCGTGGAGCAGGTAACGGTGTCCTTCGGGATAAAACTCCAGGTCTTCAAAGGCCTTGAGGATTTTGCGACGGGTTTCGGTTGCAATCTTGGGTTCGCCATCGATGACAAACATACCTTTAGGTTCGCTCATATATTTTATGGTTTTATGTTGTTGAGGTTAAACTGATGCAAATATACGAAAAAAAACAGAAAATACCACGCAAGACTACTTGTTACCAATGAGGGCTGGTTGCAGAAAGTTGTTTAGACGGGAAACAACAATCGCGCCAGCGGGGTAACCGCCGGCGCGAAGATTTATTTTTAATTATTTTAATTCGTTTCAGTTCAAAAGAACTCCCTCGAGCTCACCTCAGCTTAGTTGCT
>DCGA01000045.1:0-3574 GCA_002314465.1 bacterium UBA1790
CCACCACCCACAACGGCCACATCACGCTTGCGATAGAAGAAACCGTCGCAAGTGGCACAAGCCGAAACGCCCTGTCCGGCATACTTCTTCTCATCGGGAAGTCCAAGGTACTTAGCCGATGCGCCGGTAGCGATAATTACCGTATCGGCAACTACTTCCTCGCCATCGTTAAGCCTTGCAACAAACGGACGTTGCGACAAGTCGATTGATTCGACTGCAGCCGACTTAACAGCAGCACCCACATTGATGGCTTGCTGACGCATATTCTGCATCAACGCAAAGCCGTCAACACCCTCGGGAAACCCCGGGAAATTCTCTATTGTGGTGGTTGTGGTGAGCTGACCTCCGGGCTGATGCCCCTCGACAAGCAGATTGCTAATACCTGCACGTGAGGTGTATATGGCAGCAGTATAACCGGCGGGCCCCGAACCGATAATCAAACATTTAACATTCATCGCTTCTTATCTTAAATCGACAACTTCGGTACCAGCGGGGACAAGCGAAGCATCGTAAGTAAACGTGCTTGCAGGCATAGCAGCCTTCTTATAGTTGGTAAGTGTGATGGTGAATGCCGAGCCGTCGGCCATCTTGAAGTGAGCGTTATGAAGCAGGTTTGTACCATTGCTTATGTAAAGGTACACTTGCTTAATGTCGCTATTAGCCTTGGGCTTAAGCATGATGGCATAGTGGTTAGGTATCTGTCCTGCAGCCTTCCACATGTTGAAGTTTTTCTTGAAAGACTGAGCGGCAGCCATAGGATTGGTTGTAGCAAGTTCGGCTGCAGTGGGAGTAGTGACATTTACCTCCTCGGTCGCCTTAGAATAGGTCCACTGCGTCTTACCGTCATACCAGCACTTGACATCGCTCGACAACATCCTAAACTTCGTACCATCAATAACGATGGTTCCATTCATCTTGCCTTGGGTTGACTTTACCGAATAGTTTGCCGAAACAGTACCCTTGAGCGCGGCAACTGCCTTGTCAAGCATCTGCTGTGGTGTTTGAGCCGATGCTGTGAATGCAGCAAGCAGCATTATAATTGATAGTATCTTTTTCATGACTTGTTAATTCTATATGTGTTATCTGAAATCAGCCGAACTGAACAGATTGTCAATGTCCATGGGAGTGAGAAGCACCTTGCGGGGCTTACCACCGGTAGCGGGACCTACGATACCCGCAGCCTCCATCTGGTCCATGATACGTCCTGCACGGTTGTACCCTATCTCATAACGGCGCTGCAGCGATGATGTAGATGCAACATCGCCCTGAACGATGAAGCGAACGGCCTCCTCAAACAGCGGGTCACGATCCTTGAGATTACTTGCATCTCCCATACCGCCACCACCGGCAGCCTCTGAGTCACCTGTGTACTCGGGCAGATAGAAGCAGTGGTCGTGATCGATGTTGCGGTCGTTGTCTTCCTGTTCACGTATGAAGTCGCAGATGCGGACAATCTCGGGAGTATCGACAAACGGACACTGCAAACGAGTGGTCTCGCCGTTAACCTGGAACAGCATGTCACCACGGCCTATGAGGCGCTGAGCACCCGAAGCGTCAAGGATGATGCGGCTATCGGTCATACCTGCCACTGCAAATGCCACGCGACCGGGGAAGTTACTCTTGATGAGACCGGTAATTACCTGTGAAGAAGGACGCTGGGTTGCGATAATCATGTGGATACCCACGGCGCGAGCCTTCTGTGCAATGCGGATGATGGGTGTCTCAACCTCCTTGCCTGCGGTCATCATCATATCACTGAACTCGTCGATGATGGCAACGATGTAAGGCATGTAAGGATACTTCTTGTTGCCATGCTCATCGCGCTCGTCACGCAGTTCGCGGCGCCACTTGCTGTTATAGTCCTCGACCGAGCGCACACGCACTTCCTCAAGAATCGCATAGCGGTCTTCCATTTCCTGCACAAGGCAGTTAAGGGTCTTAACGACCTTATCGGTCTGAGTGATGATTGCACGGTCTTCGTCCTCGGGTTTTGCAAAGAAGTATTTCTCGAGGTCGGCATACACACTGAACTCAACACGCTTGGGGTCAACCAAGACAAACTTGAGTTCTGACGGGCCTTTCTTGTAAAGCAACGAAGTGATGATACTGTTGAGACCTACCGACTTACCCTTACCGGTAGCACCAGCCACGAGAAGGTGAGGCATCTTGGCAAGGTCGGCAACAAACACCTCGTTGGTAACGGTACAACCCAGACACATCGGGAGGCGAGCCTTTGTCTCCTGGAATGTCTTAGAGCCAAGCACCTGGCGCATGGGAACTACCTGCGGGTCACGGTTGGGAACCTCGATACCGATTGTACCACGTCCGGGCATGGGCGCGATAATGCGGATACCCAAGGCAGCAAGACTCAGCGCGATATCGTCCTCAAGGCCACGAATCTTAGAAACCTTTACACCGTCTTCGGGAACAATCTCAAAGAGGGTTACAGTGGGACCCACATGAACCTCGATGTTCTTAATCTGAATGCCATAGTAGCCCAAGGTTTCAGTAATGCGGCGCTTATTGGTTTCCTGCTCCTCGATGTCGACGCGGTCGCTACGCATTGTGCGGTTGTCGAGCAGCTCGAGTGTGGGGAAACGATAGTGAATGTATTCTCCCGTAGGATCGTTAGGATTGGTCACGCCAGCAGTCTCAATGCCAGCCATGACAGCAGCCTTGCCTGGAGTCTCCTCTTCGGCCTTGGGTGCTTTGGGTTTCTCCTTACGGGTTCTCTTGGGTTTTATCGAAAAAGGGGAACCACCGGTTTCACCGCCCTCCTGTTGCGGTTCGGCAGGATGAGAATCGTGCAAAGCATTGGGGCGAGAACGCTCCACAATGTCAACCAGCGACTCTCCCTGGTCTTGAGAGTTGGTTTCAATCTCGCCATCGAAGCGACGATGCGACTTTACCGTGCTCTTAGCCTTGTGATAAAGCAATGAAAGGGTCTTGTAACACAGCAAGCCCCAAATGACAAGTATGATGATATTGCTGGCAATCATACCATAGGTTCCCACGAGGCCAAGCAGCCACTTGTTGGCATAGTAGCCGAATGTACCGCCCAGGTGGAAGAACGTATAGTCAAGGCCATAAGTGATGGCGCCTATAACCATTGAGAAAGTAAATGTGCTGAAGAGGCACATCAGCGTGTAAGAGAAGAAATGTGTCTTCTCTCCTCGGAGCAGACGCTTAGCCATGACAATGCTCCACAAGATGAGGATAACTGCAGCCACACCCACGCCGCCGGCAATGAGGTAGTTGCTCGCCATTGCACCCACTGCAGCACCGGCATTGGCGATGCGCTCGGGAGTCTTGGCATTCTCAATCACATCGTAGTTGTTCACGAGGTTCTGGTCCTGAAGACCGGCACCGATGAAGAACGAGAAGAATGAGATAATGAGGTAAATGGCAACAAGGGCAAAAATGATACCCATTGCCTTACGTGTGCGTTCATTATTAAAGAAGACTGACAAGCGCTTCCATACCGACAGGTTCTCTTCCTGCTCAGCGCCTTTGGCTCCTTTAACGGCTTCATTGCCCTTTACATTGGCAATGTTAGGATTGTAGGTTTCGTTGT
>DCGA01000045.1:3610-4016 GCA_002314465.1 bacterium UBA1790
TTATTTATTTTAGATTTAATTTTTCATTAATAATTAGTCTTTGATCCAGAAACTGCGGGTAAATACCACCAGCACGGTATAGAGTTCGAGACGGCCTACAAGCATCTCAAAGGCCAGAACCCACTTGCACACGTCGGGAAGGTTAGCAAACTTGTCGATACCGCCTGTCATCTCACCGTAACCGAATCCGATGTTACTGAGCATCGACATAGAGTTGAAGAATGCATCAAACGCAGGCATATCATACATTGTGAGGAACACCGCAACAGCAATGATGATAAACACATAAATCGCAAGGAATGCCAACACCTTGTCGACAATGCCGCGGGGTACTGCACGTGAATTAAGGCGCACGGTTGTTACTGCATTAACATTGATGGCCTTGAACAGTTCGTTCTTGACATGT
>DCGA01000045.1:4035-7169 GCA_002314465.1 bacterium UBA1790
GAAGGCAACCAGAAAACGGTCTACCTTAGCACCACCGGAAGTTGAGCCCGCCATACCGCCAAAGAACATTAGCAGCAACAGCAGGAAGAAGATGAACTCACCGCTAAACTCATAATCAATGCTTGAGAAACCGGTAGAGGTAATTGCCGATACCGTGTCTAATATCGAGAACAATACACTGTCGGACAATGTGTCGCAGAAGTGGCAGTACACGACGCGGGCAAAAACCGCAATGCTTCCGAAGAAGATGAGACCGAGATACCATCGCAAAGTAACATTATGTAACGCTTGTTTCCAATTTCCCTGTACTACCACGCCGTAGATTACTGAGAAATTGATACCGCACAAAAGCATGAAAACAATGATAACAGCATCGGTGTAGTAGTCATGCCAGTAATGCAAGCCGTCGTTCATTGTTGAGAAACCACCTGTCGACACCGTACTGAGCGTGTGGCAAATAGCGTCAAACCAATTCATGGGACCGAATAAAAGCAGCAAGAACATCAATGCAGTCATTACGAGGTATATACCCCACAGCAGCTTTGCCGTCTGGTTAACACGAGGACGCAGTCTCTCATGGGTAATTCCGGTAACCTCGCTGCTGAACAATGTAACGCCACCCTTGTAGTTGAGCATGGGCAGCACGGCAAGCGTGAACAGGATAATACCCATACCGCCTATCCACTGGCTGAGCGAGCGCCAGAACACAAGACCACGCGGCAATGCCTCTACATCCTTGATTACCGACGCGCCGGTTGTGGTAAAACCCGACATTGTCTCAAAGAATGCATCGGTAACCGTCTCGGTAGTAACCGTGAACAATAACGGCAGCATACCGAAGAACGAAAACACTATCCACACCACCGATGTGAGCAACAGACCTTCACGCTTGCGCATTGAGGAGTTGTTGAACTTATCACGGAAGGCAAATGTCATGAGCAGACCGCATGACAAGGTGATAGCAAATGTCTTGACAAATGCCAGTGCCACATCAGTCTCGTTATATACCATCGACACTCCGGCAGGCAGGAGCAGGAAAGCACTCTCAATGAGAAGGAGCCATCCCAGCACCCTCACCACCATGGTGAAGTTGATACTATGTAAATACAGTCGACCCATCAACTAAATATCTTTTCAATTCTATGAATACCGCCAAAGAGGCAGAACACAACCACATGGTCGCCCGCCTGCAAACGGGTGTTACCGGTAACGAGAGAGCCCTCGCCATCACGTACTAAGCCCGCAATGGTCATGTTGCGACCCAACTTCAGGTCCTTAACCGCTGCACGGGTAATCTTTGAGCCTTCCTTAACTACCAGTTCGGCAACCTCGGCATCGGCAAGCGCGAGACTCTTGGCGTTGTCAGCATCACTATCAAGCATTATCTGGAAAATACGGCTCGACGCCAGCAGTTTCTTATTGATGATGGTGCCTATATTGAGGGCCTCGGCCTCGTTGAAGTATCGCAGGTTTTCTACCTGAGCGATAGTCTTGCGAATGTCGTGTTCCTTGGCCATCATGCAACCAAGGATATTAGCCTCGGAGGTGTCGCCCAACGCAATATATACATCATAACTCGAGATTCCCTCTTCCTCGAGGAAATCGGTATCGCGCGAGTCACCGGTAGCAACCGAACAATTAGAATAGGTCTCGGCCAAGTGACGGGCCACAGCCTCATCCTGCTCAAGAACCTTAATCTTGTATTTTGACGGTGCCAACTTGAGCAACTGCTCGGTAATCTCACCGCCGCCGGCAATGAGCACCTTTGTCACCTCAATCGCTTTCTTGCCGCACAATCTCATCACTTCGTCGATATGGTCGTGGGTAGTTGCTATGTAAGCGATATCATTTTCGAGCAACTGGTCTTCACCACTCGGGATAATGGTCTCGCGGTTACGCTTGATTGCCGAAATGTGCATCACGTTTGCAATGTTGCTCAACTCCCTGAGTTTGTGTCCCACAAGGCTTGAGTTTGCCCTGATTTTAACACCTACGACGATGAGTTCGCCGTCGAAGAGTTCAAACCAGTTGCGCACCCAAGTGCGCTTCAGCGCATTAACCATCTCCTTAGCCGCGAGATTCTCAGGATAAATGAGGTGGTCGATGCCTCGGGAAACAAAGAATTCCTTGTTCTCCTTGAGCAGATAGTCGGAGTTATCGATTCGTGCCACGGTTTTCTTTGCGCCGGCGTTCTTTGCAAGCGAGCAGGCAAGGATGTTGCGCGCCTCGAAAGGGGTAACGGCGATAAACAGGTCGGCACGTGATACGCCCACATGTTCCAGGTCGTCAAATGATGTTGCACTGCCGAGGTAAGTCATCATGTTATAGTCCTCGAGCGCACTAAGGCGTCGCTGGTCGTTGTCCATGATGACAATGTCTTGTTCCTCGTCACTCAGCATCTTGGCCAAATGGGTGCCGACTTCACCGGCGCCTGCGATTACAATCTTCATTGGTCGTTATATCTTTTATCTATTAAAATCTCAAAATAAAGCCTTTACAGTATCGTGGATAGAGTCAACATCGATACCGCACTTGCGCTGCTGCTGCGCTACGGTACCCTGGTCAATAAACTCATCCTTGATTCCCAGGCGGGTAATATCGCAATGCTTGCCGATGCGGGTAACCACCTCGGCAACAGCNNNAACAGCACTTCCCAGACCGCCCATCACTGTTCCGTCCTCAACGGTAACAATGTGGTCGTGGAATTCAATCATATCGTTGATAAGTTGCTCGTCAATAGGTTTGAGGAATATCATGTCGCAGTGAGTAGCGTTGATTCCTTCCTTGGCAAGACGATCGAGCGCCTCTGCCACGTTGTTGCCTATGTTGCCAATGCTGAGCACAGCCACCTTCTCGCCACGACGCAACACACGTCCACGTCCCACGGGAAGTTCCTTCATGTCGTTGTGCCAGTCGACGAGCACGCCATTGCCACGCGGATAACGTATGGCAAACGGTCCCTTGCCCTCGAGCTGAGAAGTGTACATGAGGTCGCGCAGGTCATGCTCGTTCATGGGAGCTGTCACAGTCATACCCGGGATGCAACGCAGATAGGCAAGGTCAAACATGCCGTGATGCGTTACGCCGTCCTCACCCACAAGGCCACCGCGGTCGATGCAGAATGTCACGGGAAG
>DCGA01000045.1:7203-10551 GCA_002314465.1 bacterium UBA1790
ACATCGTGGATGATATTGTCATAGCCACGCTGCAGGAACGAACTGTATATAGCCACAAACGGATGCAGTTTCTCCTTGGCGAGTCCGCCCGCAAATGTCACCGCATGGCCCTCACTGATACCCACATCAAATGTGCGCTGGGGATAAGCCTCCTGCAGCATCGACATCGATGTGCCGCCGGGCATGGCAGCGGTAATTCCCACAATGCTTTCATTGGCATCGGCAAGTTCCACCAGTGTTTTGCCAAACACATCCTGATACTTGAGGGGCTTGCCCTCGGTATTGCCTTTCACGCGTTCGCCAGTAGTCTCATCAAACTTACCCGGAGCATGCCATGTGGTGGGGTCTTGCTCGGCCGGAGCATAACCCTTACCTTTGAGCGTGTGGAGGTGGATAATCTTGGGACCGGTCATATCCTTCACGTCGTTGAAGGTCTTAACGAGTTTGATTACATCATGCCCCTCAAACGGACCGAAATAACGTATATTAAGTCCCTCAAAGATATTCTGCTGTCCGGTGAGCAATGACTTCATCGCATTGTTAAAACGCAGTACAATACCCTTGCCGCTATCCCCTATCACACCATGGCGACGCATGAACTGATAGGTCTTGTAGCGCAAGTTGTTATAGCGCTTTGAGGTCGACATATTGGTGATATAGTGGCTCAACGCACCCACAGGGCGGTCGATAGACATATCGTTGTCGTTGAGGACAATGAGCAAGTTATTGTCTTGCATCGCGGCATTATTCAGTCCTTCAAACGCAAGGCCTCCGCTGATTGAGGCATCACCTATCACTGCCACCACCTTGCGGTTATCATCGCCGGTGAGTTTGCTTGCGATAGACATACCCAGCGCAGCCGAGATTGAATTAGACGCATGGCCTGCAATGAATGTGTCGTATTCACTTTCATTGGGATTGGGGAATCCGCTCAGACCGTCCATCGTGCGGTTTTTGTAGAAAAGGTCACGGCGTCCGGTGAGAATCTTGTGCGCATAAGNNCATAAGCCTGATGTCCCACATCCCACACGATGCGGTCGTAAGGGGTGTCAAGCACATAGTGCAAAGCCACAACAATTTCCACTGCACCCATGCTCGAGGCAAAGTGTCCGGGATTGGTCGAGAGTTCGTGAATCATGAAACGTCGCAATTCTTCGCACACCTGCGGCAGTTGTTCCACCTGCAGTTTCTTGAGGTCGGCAGGGCTGTCAATAGTAGCCAGCAGCGGGAAGTTTTGCTTTATGTATTCCTGTTCGGTCATATTCTAAGATTTGCTCTTTTTCTGTTGTTTGTTTCAAGGGCTTTTTCCTGTACCAATTACCGGTATCGCTATCATAGTGAAACTCAGCGATAAACAATAAATTGTTTAAAGCCTCGCGGCACTACTGCCCTATAAATTGCAAATTTACTAAATTTTCCCCACTTTTGGCCCTATTTTTACCATAAAGTTTACATAAAAAATCACACAACCTTTTATCTACGATAAAAAAACTGTCCCCGCAGAGCTCTGACGAGAGCCTTGCGGGGACAAGAATTCTATGCAAATACCGCGTAAAGCGGAACGATTGTCAATAAGTGAATGTGCGTGTAATCGTAGCCATGACGATTTGGCCTCGGGTAATGGTTGCCTTTGTCCAGTTGCCTTGTGCATCGTGGGTATAGGCCACCTTGTAGGTTTTGGGAGTGCCCTTGCGTGTAATAACCCATTTGCTGTTGCAAGTGTGCTGCGTCCTCACGCAACTCACAATCTCGCCATTTTCGTTACGGGTGATTTTCACATCCAACTTGTAATAGTCGGTTTCGTCCATTCCATCTTCCTCAACCATAGCCGAGAAAGTAGCAAGACGATCATTGGCGTCATAGGTATAAACATAGTCGGGCGAGTACCCGTTACGGCTAATCTTTGAGAGCAAACCGTTTTTGTTATAGTACAAAAGGCCTTCAAAGATTTGTTCGTGCGCCGATTCAAGGATACCCTCAGCATTGTAATCGTAAGACATATCAACCTGGTCTATAAAACTTGACTGCTGTTCCCAATTACCGGCCTCGAGCATGTACATATTGAAAACCTCCTTTACAAGGTCACCCTTATTGTTATATTCATAACGAGTAATATCCTTGCGATCCTTGAAGCCGTCAGCGAACTGGGATCTTGAAAAACGATACATGGAGTTAATCTTTCCGTCGGCAAAGTAACTTATCTCCACACGTTCGGGACCTGTCTCCATGCCGCTTGCCTTGATTGCGGGAATACACAGGCGAGCAATGTTGCCTTCGGGAGTATAATACACAGTGTCGGGATAAGTACCCTTGTCTTTACATCCGAAATATTGATTTACAACAACTTTCTGCACCATCTTCTTGGGATTACCCTTGAGCGACATCATCTCACTTTTAGGTTTGTTTGGCGCAACACGCAGGTCATAGACATTCAGATAAAAGCCGTTTGAAATCATCATATCTTCAACGGGAGCAATCACGTCACGAAGTAAAACGATAGCCTGTGCATTGCCGTTGAGCGACGAACAAATGCACATACCAGCAGCCAATAAAGCCAACCAAGTTTTCTTAATCATATTGTAAATTTGTATCGGTTAATAATTCATTATTATTTATCCGCATAAATTGCGGCAGACATATTTCTTTTACAAATATAGTACAAATTCATGACTTTTACCTAAATTTGCACAGTTTTTCAATCAAAAGACACGATAATAATGTTCAAGGAGTTTCTTATAGTAGGTGCCGGCAGTTTCATGGGAGGCGGATTACGCTATATCGTGGGACGCTTATGCACCATGTGGATGGCGTGGCTTGCATTCCCTCTGGGCACTTTCCTGGTTAATGTATTAGGATGTTTGCTCATAGGCATCTTGTCGGGCCTGCAATGGACACAAGGCGTGATGAACGACACAACTAAGTTATTGCTTATCACGGGATTTTGCGGCGGATTCACCACATTCTCAACATTCATGAACGAGAACACTGCGCTCCTGAAAGACGGAAATATAACAATGGTGGCACTTTACACGCTTGCAAGCCTTGTTGTGGGTTTCCTGTGCGTGATTCTTGGCAACTTCATCGCTAAACAGTTTTAAAACAATTCTATAACATAAAAGCGCCGCAATCTCCTTGATGGAGATTGCGGCGCTTTTTATATGGTAAACTGTCGTTACTTATTCATGCCCTCGGCAAGGATTGTGAGGAAAGACGGTATATCGATACCCTGCGGACACATGCCGCTGCAAGCCCCGCACTGCAGACACTGGTCGGGTGTTCCCTCCGACTTTACCTCGGGGGCAAAACGCTTGATAATCCACTCGCCTTCAAGTTTGTAACGATTATACG
>DCGA01000045.1:10575-15641 GCA_002314465.1 bacterium UBA1790
CGGGGATATTGATTTGCGACGGACAGCCGTCGCAGCAATAACGGCACGAGGTGCAAGGCACCTGAATCTGATCCTTGAACTTGCGCGCGGCATCAAAGAGAATCTCGCGGTCGTCATCGGTAAACGGGGTGTCGTCACCAAAGGTCACCAGGTTGTCGTTAATCTGATCCATAGCACTCATGCCACTGAGCACAAGTTGCACCTGTGGCAGACTGCGAACGAAGCGGAAAGCCCACGAAGCGATACTCCAGTCGGGATGAGCGGCCTTAAGCATTGCTTCGGCCTCGGGGGTGAGAGATGCTAAACGACCGCCACGTACGGGTTCCATGACAACGATGGGGATATTGTGCTCCTCAAGGACTTTATACTCGGCTGCAGCAGTTCTGAACAGCCAGTCGAAGTAATTGAGCTGAATCTGGGCGAAGTCCCACCGGTGATGGTCGGCAAACTCGGCAAGATACTGGGGTGTGGCATGAGCCGAGAAGCCAAGGTAGCGTATGCGTCCCTTCTCTTTCTGCTCAAGAAAATAATCCACGGCACCTTCTTCGATGTAACGGGGACCGCTCTTGTCGCCCACTCCATGCAGTAGATAGAAATCAACGTAGTCGGTCTGGAGTTGCTTGAGTTGCTCCTCAAACATTGTCTTATGGTCGACATCAAAGCCATTGTGGTACTTGGTCGCAAGATAAAAACTATCGCGGGGATACTTCTTCATGGCCTCACCAAGGAACTTCTGGCTACCGAAAGAATGGTACATCCAGGCGGTATCAAAGTAGTTGACTCCACCTTCTATGGCCCGGTCTATAATCTGCCCGGCAGCCTCTTCGTCGATGTGCCCGTCGCGCTCGGGAAGACGCATGTTACCCATACCGAGGCGCGAAATATTCAGGTCGTTGAATTTCTTGTATTCCATTTAGTTGAATGTTACTTCTTCAACAAATACTTTAATACTGCAAAACCACCAAGAATCTGCAGTGCAATGCCTGGATATCCCAGCCAAATATCTTGAAGGGCAGCGTTAAGCGAACCGGTAATTCCCCACTCTACAAGACCACCTACCAACTGATAAGACAGCACAGCGAGAGTGACTCCAAGGAGAGTAACCTTACCCAACTTGCGGGCAATGAGTGCGGCTGCAACTGCAAGCAACGATGACTTCACGAGGATGATGGGAAGAACCGCTGCACCGGGCATTCCGAAGAACACATGGTTGATTACCGGTGAAAGAATCGCGGTGAGGAGTCCCACCTTGATGCCATACTTGTAGGCAGCAATGAGCGTAAAGAAATAAATGGGCAGCATGATGAGACCGCCTTGAGGATAAAGGTGGCACAACTGCGGGAACACAACATTACCTGCAATAAACAATGCTGCAAACAGATAAGACTTTGCCTCGGCAAGTCCAAGGCTGTAAAGGGTTGTTGATTTAGTATTCATATTTATCTTTTAACTTTTTACTAAATAATGCCCGCACCTTCAAGGAAAGCCCTGATGCGAACAACAGCCTCGTCGGGGTCGTCGGTGTCAAGGGTTGCCTTCTCAACGGGGCACATCCCCGTTCCGGCACGGTTAACGATGTATTCCACCTCGCGCTCACACACATGCTTTATACCAGCATCACGCAATACCTGGCGGGCACTTGAACTCATCACAAATGCAAACACATTGCTGATACCTCCCTTAACAAGCAGTAACGCCGCCCCACGGCCTATAACACGATCGGCTGTGCAAGCGCCTTTCACGGCTTCGGGATGCTCGGTGACAAGGCGATACAAGTCGACAACACCGCCATGCGTGAAACGGTGCAACAGGCCCGACGTAGAGTGCACAACGCCACGGCAGTCGTCTTGCTTGATGATATCGATGAGGTTTTCCATATTGTAATGCGAAGTTACAAAAAAACTCGCACTCGGCAAGCACAAAACGCTAAAAAAGAAGAAATGCCGGATAATGGTGTGATAAAAAGAAAAGTCACAAACATTGCTGCTTGTGACCTTGGTAGTGAAACAGGGACTCGAACCCTGGTTTCCGCCGTGAGAGGGCGGCGTCCTAGACCGCTAGACGATATCACCAAACTTTTGTGAGTGCAAAGGTATAGCTATTTTTTCACATGTGCAAATATTTGGGCGAAAAAATGTGCTTTACCCTTAATTTTCTTTATCATGCGTAATAAACGGCAAAATTTGTGCGGTGGTTACACATATTTTTTGTAACTTTACACCATAATATGCAAACAAACACTGTTTAACAATAAAACTACATTAAACATGGCAAACAAAAGACAATTAAAAAAGGCGATTTGCCGCACATGCGGTGAGGTAGCAGGTGAATGTATCTTCGCAGCCGAGGCTTTCGGCAAAGAGGCTGACTACGAGAACTGGGACAAGATCATCCTTGACGTGGCATTGCTTCAGGCCGAGGCAGTAAACCGCGTTTCTGAGTCATTCAAGCAGCAGCCCAAGGAATTTGCCAACGGCAAAGAGTACAAGAAGGCACGCAAGGCTCACTCTAAGAAAGTCGTTAAGGAAATCACCGAGCTGATGACCAACACCCTGCAGGAAGTTGCCGGCAAGATGAACGCCCTCATGCCCAAGAAGGCCTGAAAAGACTGAACATAAATAGTAAAACCTAATAACTCACTCATAACGTATATATGAATTTAGCTGGTTGGATACTTAAGAAAGCTGGTTGGAAATTTAAAATCAACATCCCCCCTACTCCTAAGTGTGTGATTGCCATTGCGCCTCACACCAGCAACTGGGATTTCATATTAGGTGAGTTAGCCATTCGCTCAGTGGGAATGAAAGCCGGATTCCTGATGAAGGACACATGGTTTTTCTTCCCTCTGGGCTATTTTATGCGCGCCATAGGCGGTATTCCCGTTAAGCAAAGCAAGAACACGCGCGTCACCGACAACGTTGTAGCCGCATTCAAGAGCCGCGACGAGCTCGTTATAGGCGTTACACCCGAGGGGACCCGTTCGGCTCGAGTGAAATGGCGCACAGGATTCATGCACATTGCACGCGAGGCCGAGGTGCCACTGGCACTCGCCTACATCGACTACCCGTCGCGCACCGTGTGCATCGACCGCTTCTATGAACTCACGGGCGACATCGACGCCGACATGGCAGGTATCAAGGAATACTACAGCCACTACACAGGCCGTTTCCCCGAGAAATTCACTTATTAATACCCACCGCTATGCTCAACCGCAATCTTAACGTCGTCCTCATCGAAGACAACATCATATGGGGCGAAAAGAAATCTAATCTGGAACAGCTCAAGCGCAACATGCGCAACATTCCGCCGAGCACCGACCTTGTAGTGCTGCCCGAGTTGTTCAGCACGGGTTTCATCACCGGCGACCAGGACCAGGCAAGCGAACTTGCCGAGCGCAATACCGGCGAGACCATGCAGGCTCTTCATGAGATTGCGCGCGAAAACCAGGTAGCAATATGCGGCAGTTTCCTCGCATCTACTGCAGGGCAATTGTTCAACAGAGCTTTCTTCATCGAGCCTAACGGCGAAGACACATTCTACGACAAGCGTCACCTCTTCGGCTACGGTGGCGAGGACAAGGTATACCACCACGGACACACCAAGGCGCCCATTATCCGATTTCGCGGCGTCAATATCAAACTCATAGTGTGCTACGACCTGCGTTTCCCGGTGTTCTGCCGCAACAAGAACAACGAGTATGACGTGCTTATAGTAGTGGCCAACTGGCCCGAGAGCCGCCAGCACGTGTGGAAAACACTGCTCATGGCACGCGCCATAGAAAACGAATGCTATGTGTGCGGCGTAAACCGTTGCGGCACCGACGGATATGGAACATACCACGGGCGCTGCTCATCGATTGCAGTCGACTTCAAGGGCAAGGTAATCGCCGAGCGCGACGAACTCTCTCCGCTCGTTCCGGCAACCATCGACCCCACTGCACTTGCCAAGTTCAGGGAGAAATTCCCTGCGTGGCGCGATGCCGACGATTTTACAATGCTTTAACAATTAGGTAACATTAGGTTAAAACCTAATGATAGACGGGCAAAAACTTGCCTGTCTTAAGTTTTTATTGTACTTTTGTATGAAATATACAGTATACAATTCATACTAAGGACAACGATTGTGAAAAATTTCATTCTACGCACTATATCGGGCGCGGTTTATGTAGCGCTCATTATCTCGGCAATCCTATTACTGGACAACTCCCCCATCGCATTCCTTATCCTGATGTCGGCATTTATTGCACTGGGCATCAACGAAATGTACACAATGACACGCAAGGAAGACGCCGAGTCGTGGTTAATCATCCTCATTGATGTGCTGGGCGCCATAGGCCTGTTTGTCTCGCTCTATTACATGAGCATTGAGGAAACATCGACACAAGGATTATGGCTCATCGCCGTAGCAGCCTATATGCTTGCCCGCAGCATTGTGCAACTGTACCGCCCCAAGCAGAATGCGGTTCACAGCCTCGTGCGCTCTTACTTCAGCCTCATCTACATTGCACTGCCCCTGGGCATGCTCAACAGCATCATTGCCATGACATCGCCCCGCACACTGCTGGCAATCTTCTGCTTCATATGGATTAACGACACCGGTGCATTCCTCTCGGGAATCACACTGGGCCGTCACAAGATATTCAAGCGCGTTTCGCCCAAAAAGTCATGGGAAGGCTTCTTCGGCGGCGTATTACTATGTGTAGCCGCAGCGTTTGCCAGCCACCACTGGCTCAACGACTTTTTCCAGTGCCCGCAAATCCACGTGTGGATAGGCCTCGGTGTTGTCGTAGCGCTTGCAGCGACATTCGGCGACTTTGTGGAGTCGCTCATTAAGCGCACGCTCGATGTAAAGGACTCTGGCAACCTTATTCCGGGTCACGGCGGCATCCTCGACCGCATCGACAGTCTGCTGCTCGTTGCACCCGCGGCGCTCATCTACCTTGCTTTAGTAGTATACAACCAATAAAATAATAATCACAGCTTTTTCCACTATGAGCAACCAACGTTATGACATGAGAGGCGTGTCGGCATCAAAGGACGACGTGCACAACGCTATCAAGAACATTG
>DCGA01000045.1:15693-16175 GCA_002314465.1 bacterium UBA1790
GAGTATTGCAATATCATGCATGCCGACGGAGCGGGTACCAAGTCATCGCTTGCCTATGTATACTGGCGCGAAACAGGTGACCTCAACGTATGGAAAGGCATTGCACAAGATGCAATCGTGATGAATATTGACGACCTGCTGTGTGTGGGCGCCACCGAGGGCATACTGCTCTCATCTACCATTGGCCGCAACAAGAACCTCATTCCAGGCGAGGTAGTGAGCGCTCTCATCAACGGCACACAGGAGTTCCTTGACAAACTCAACACAATGGGCGTGAATATCGTCGCTACCGGCGGCGAGACCGCCGACGTGGGTGACCTTGTGCGCACAGTGATTGTAGACAGCACTGTAACCTGCCGCATGCGCCGCGACCAGGTCATCGATAATGCCAACATCAAGGGCGGCGACGTGATCGTGGGCCTTGCATCATTCGGCCAGGCGACTTATGAAGATAGTTACAACGGCGGCATGGGCAGCAACGG
>DCGA01000080.1:0-840 GCA_002314465.1 bacterium UBA1790
CGTTGCGGAGCTGGAACATCTGCTGCTCGTCGGCACCGTACTTTTTGGGGTTAGAAATGAAGTCGTAGAGCTGAGCGGGGGTCTCGGCGCCTACCTGCTGAGCCATCTGTGCTACAGCGGGAGCGGGGTTCTTACCCACCATGAGCTCAGTGATCTCGTTATCGCTTACTGCGATACCCACTGCCTCATATTCCTTCTCGAGCAGTTTCTCGTTGATCATCTCCTCGAGAACCTGCTGCTGGCGGATTGCCTGGTCAACACCATTCTGCTGGTTGTTGTTCTGGTCCTTTGCTGTCTCTACTTCAACACGCTTTTGGAAAGCCATGATGTCGATTTTCTCGCTGCCCACCTTTGCGGCGGTGCTGTTACCGGCCTGACGGCCCAGTGCCTCAACGGCTACCTCCACGATGAAAGCGAGGAGCGCGCCGCCGATGACGATGGCAAGAATTTTCTTTCTCTGCCTAATTGATTCTAATAAAGCCATTTATCTATAATTTTTTTGTATTTTATTCTAAATACGAGCGCATTTGCGCTAAATAAACACGCAAAGATACCTATTTTTTGCGTTATGCCAAAATAGTTAACGATTTTTTTGCCTTTTTTTTGTGTTTTGCCGTTTTCGGCAGGTTAAGCGACTGTGCCCGTTATCGTTGATTTATTGCCCGAATCACGCTTGTTCCTCGAGTTCGTAGTCAAAGATTGCCTTGATGCCGGCACGCATCGAGCGCGAGATGGGGCCGTCGCTCTTGAGGATGCCCAGCACCCCCTTGATGTACTCTTCCTTGCTGTGGTAACCGCACAGTTCGGCAACGGCGCTCTCGCCCATGAGTGGCTTGTGGT
>DCGA01000080.1:868-4342 GCA_002314465.1 bacterium UBA1790
AAAACACCTTGAGGATGCCTTCGTGGTCGCGGTTGTGCACCAGGGTGCGGAACTTGCGGCATGTGTCCTCATAGAAACCGCGTGGATTGAGCTCGTTCACGAGGTCTATCATGTGATCCTCGAGGGCGTTGATGGAGCGGAACTTCATGTCGATGCGCACCTCCACGTCGTGTTTCACGCGGTGGCGCACATGCTGCAGCGCCTGCTGCTTGAGTTGTGTTTCAAACTCGTGGACGACATGCGCCTTCACCTTGTTCATCACGTCTTGCTCGTTGCGGTGCTTGTAGCGTGCCACGCCGCGCACCACGGGCTCGAGCAGGAAGATGTTCTCAACCTCGGCAACATTGGGGACGAGGATATTCTTTGCCCTGAGGTATTTCACCTCCTGGTCGCTGCGGCGGTCGCGGTCCACGATGCCGCGGCTCTCGATGTGGTGGAACTTGTGCAGGTCGCCGAATGAGCGCACCACCTCGATGACCTTGTTGCAGCTGCCCATGGGCTTTACCACATACTCGGGGAAGATGAGGGGATACAGTTTGCTGTCGATACTATGCACGTCGTCGCCCTCGATGAAGAGCACAGGCTTGCGGCTGCCCAGGATGTCGAAGTACAGGGCGTCGTCAAGGTCATGGCTCGAGGGCATGAGTTCGTAGTCCCAGGCGTGCCCCGCAGGGTCAAACGCCTTGATCCAGATGCACTGGTTGTCGACGCGCGACGATGCAAACTCCACGTCGTGGGTGTTGTAGATGAAGGTGCAGTCGGGACGCATCTCCTCTATGGAGTTCCACAGCGTGAGCATGGTGCTGTGGTGAATGAACACCTCGGGGTCGTCGACTATGATTACCGCGTCGGGCATGGCATAGAGCACGGCGGCTATGTGGTAGAGCACGGCTTTCTCGCCGTCGCTCAGGCGCACGGCTGCAAACTTGTCGTCGCCGGCGTCGTTGCTGAACATGATTTTACCGTTCTCGCGCAGTATCTTGTTCTTGGGGAACACCTCCTGCCACACCTTCACAACGGTGTCGAGGCGTGTCTTGGGGAATTCGGTGTCTTCGTGCATCAGCTGGTGGGCCTTGAACCCCATGAGCTGGCGGAACTCGTCGATGAGCATGATGTAAGACAACTTGTCAAACTCGTTGTTCGACGAGTTGGAGAGCTTGGGGTGCGACTCGTTTATCCTGTTGAACATGTCGTCGATAGAGCCTGTGAGCACTTCGCGTTCGCGTCGTGCGGGATACAGTGCCCTGAGCGCCGAGATGCGGTAGGCCTTGTCGCCCACTTCCTTCACCAGAGCGTCACAAAATCGGCTCTTGCCCGATCCGTTGGCACCGATGATGGTGACCTGGCGGGCGTCTTGCATCACTGCAGCGGGGGTGCCATCGATGCGTGGCGGTAGTTTGATATTCATAGTATATGCTTGTGTCGTGCGGTTAGTCTTGCGTTATCAGTATCTCTCGAGAATCCAGGGAAGTGGCTCGAGAATCTGCATCTTCACTTTCTTGTCAAGGTCTTTGAGAAAAGCAGCGGCTACATCTTTCTCGTCAAACCCCTTGATGGCCACGTAGTACTTCTTCTCGGGGCCGCCATAGAGCAGGTAGCTGGGAAAACCCTCCTCTTGCTTGAGGCGGTTGCGGTAGCTTTGCGCGTTGAACATCTGCTTGAACTCGCCCACGATGACGTTGTAGCGACGGCCCACGGTTGCAGTGTCGTCGGCAACGTTGGCATATATGCGCACCATGCGCACGCTGTCGCCGTTAATCACATGGGTGTACTTGACGCGCTCGGCCTGTATCTTCTCGTAGGCCTCGGTGCCCACGCCTTCCTTGTGCTTGGCCATCGCCTTGTCGTAGGCCTGCTTGTAGTTGGCCTCGGTGCTGTGGCACGATGCCATGGCTACGCACAGCATCATTGCCATCACTGCTATGTAAAGAGTTGCTCGTTTCATTGCTTAATATATATAAATGTGTGTGAATCGTTTTTATTCCAGTTTCTCGCCCTGAACATGGTGCTTGTCGTCGCCCAGTTCTATCACTTGGGCATGCGTCACGTTGCCCTGGTTGAGGGTGAGGGTGATGAGTGTGCGCACGCGTTGCCAGCCCTGGCGTCCTGCTGCACCGGGATTGACCACGAGCACATCGAGCATGCGGTCGGGTATCACCTTGAGGATGTGGCTGTGCCCGCACACCATGAGTTTGGGTCGCGACAGGTCGAGCCGGTTGCGCATCCCCGGGGCATACTTGCCGGGGTAGCCGCCTATGTGGGTGAGTACAACCTTCACGCCCTCGGTTTCAAAGATTTCGGTTTCCTTGAGACGCTTGCGCAGGTTGCCTCCGTCGGCATTGCCATAGACGGCGCGCACCACAGGAACTACAGCCTCGAGACGCTCGAGAATCGCTTCGCAGCCTATGTCGCCCGCATGCCACACCTCGTCGCAGTCGGCAAAGTGCTGTGCGAATCGGTCGTCCCACCACGAGTGGGTGTCGCTTATGATGCCTATCTTCTTCATTTTTCAGTCGGTGAATTGCAGGCCAAAACCTATTACAAGGCAAAGGTACAGATTATTTTTATAAAATGTTTCGTGTTTATTAATTATTTTAGTAACTTTGCACCGCTTTTGCGCCTGTGGCGAAATTGGTAGACGCGCCAGACTTAGGATCTGGTGTCTTGCGATGTGCAGGTTCGAGTCCTGTCANNNTAGGTTCGAGTCCTATCAGGCGCACCAAAAATCAGTGATATATTTTTGTAATCTATTGAAAGATAGGTGATAACAAAAGTATATCGCTTTTTTATTTATGTCTATTACTGTTCCTTGTGGCGACTTAGGGGCATACATACGCAAAGAAGGTGTACTGCCGCTATGGGGTAGCACACCTTCTTCTACTAACTGTCATAGGCTAAAGCAGGAGTGTTTTTCTCTTTTCCTATGACATCAACTTCCAAATTGTTATTTCACAGTAACAAATTTATATATGCAAGTGCTCTTGTATTCCTGTCCGGGTTTCAGCACAACCGAGGGATACTCGGGCTGGTTGGGTGAGTTGGGATAGTGCTGAGTCTCCATGCAGATGCTGGCGCGCTTGGGATAGGCAATGCCTTTCTTGCCCACCATGCTTCCGTCAAGGAAGTTGCCTGCATAGAACTGCAGACCGGGTTCGGTTGTGTAAACCTCCATCTTGATGCCGGTCTTGGGGCTGTAGATGCTTGCTGCCACCTTGCTCACGTCGCAACCTGTGTTGAGAACGAAATTGTGGTCGTAGCCAATGCCGTTCTTGAGTTGCTCGTTGTCGGCCTCAATGTCTTGTCCCACAGCCTTGGCAGTGCGGAAGTCAAAGGGAGTGCCTTCCACAGCCAGCATGGTTCCGTGAGTCATGAATGTACTGTCGATGGGAGTGATGCTATCGGCGCTAATCATAACCTCTTCGTCGAGCATGGGAGTTGAAGCATCGCCGCTCAGGTTGAAGTAAGAGTGGTTGG
>DCGA01000192.1 GCA_002314465.1 bacterium UBA1790
GCACTCTCCTTCATCACATCACCCAAATTACCGGTGAGGGTGAGTTTCTCGCCCTTGCCCTTAGAAAGCGAAGACTCGATGAACAGGATTTCGCCACCCACTGCAGTCCACGCAAGACCAGTGACAACACCGGCAAACTCGTTTCCTTCATACAAGTCACGATTGAAGTTCTTGGGACCAAGGTATGTGGCAAGCATCTCGGGTTTAACGGTCGAGGGGAATTCATCACCATAAGCCTTGAGGCGTGCTACCTTGCGAAGCACCTTGGCAATCTTCTTCTCAAGCTCGCGCACACCGCTCTCGCGGGTGTAGGAATCGATAATCTGTGACACAGCCTGATTGCTGAACTTGACTTCTTTCTTATCGAAGCCATTCTGCTCGAGCTGCTTGGGAATGAGGTGACGCTTTGCAATCTCCAGTTTCTCTTCCTGGATATAACCGCTAATCTCTATAACCTCCATACGGTCGAGTAGGGGCTGACTGATAGTTGACAGTGAATTAGCAGTTGCAATGAACAACACCTTTGACAGGTCGTAGTCCACATCGATGTAGTTGTCGTGGAAACGGTCGTTCTGCTCAGGATCAAGCACCTCAAGAAGCGCATTAGAGGGATCACCCTTATAATCCTTGCCCACTTTATCAATCTCATCGAGAACAATAACGGGATTAGAAGTGCCGCTCTTAATCATTGCGTCGATAATACGGCCGGGCATAGCTCCGATATAAGTGCGGCGATGACCGCGAATCTCGGCCTCGTCGTGAAGACCGCCGAGCGAGATGCGTGCATACTTGCGGTTAAGTGCATCGGCTACCGAACGGCCAAGAGAGGTTTTACCAACTCCCGGAGGACCATAGAGGCAAATGATGGGAGCCTTGAGGTCGCCACGCAGTTTAAGCACTGAGAGGTGTTCAAGAATGCGGTTCTTGACATCGTCGAGACCAAAATGGTCCTTATTGAGTTTCTTCTCAACCTTCTTTAGGTCGAAGTTATCGTCACTGTAAGTTCCCCAGGGAAGATTAAGGAAATTATCCAGGTAAGAATACTGCACAGCATAGTCGGGCGACTGGGGATTAAGGCGTTCCAATTTACGGAACTCCTTATTGAAAGTCTCCTGTACGCTCTTCGTCCACTTCTTCTTAGAAGCCCGGCGCTCGAGTTCTTCAAAGTCGTCACCGCCTGCAGTACCCAGTTCTTCCTGAATGGTGCGAATCTGCTGCTGCAAGAAGTGCTCACGCTGTTGCTGTGACAAGTCCTCGCGGGTGCGAGACTGAATATCGGCCTTAATTTCGGCCAACTGTGCCTCCTGACGCAAGTTAGAATAAAGCATATATCCACGCTTCTTCATGTTGCGTTCCTCAAGCATAGCCTGCTTCTTCTCGGGATCAAATTGAACGTTAGTTGCGAGGAAGTTGATGAGATAAAGTGAGTTATCAATGTTCTTCATCGCAAATGCCAATTCACGGCCATTCTCGCCCATGTTGGCAAGCATGTTGAATGTCACCTCGGTAATTGACGAGATGAGCACCTTGAACTCGGTATCGCGTGCAGCAGGCTTCATTTCCTCGGTAAGCGACACACGCGCCTTGAGGTAGGGCACGGTCTCAACTATCTCGTTGAGTGCAATGCCTGTACGACCCTGAAGGATAACGTTGATGGCACCGTCGGGCATCTCAATTACCTTGATAATATCGGCAAGTGTGCCATATTTGTACAGGTCTTTTTGTCCTGGATCTTCTGTCTGTCGGTCAATTTGGCAGATAACACCAATACGGTTGTGGTGTTTTGAAGCCTCGCGAACAAGCTTGAGTGATTTTTCACGGCCTACAGCCACAGGCATAGTCATGCCCGGGAAGAGCACCATGTCGCGCAAGGCAAGTACGGGAACTACCATCATGCCGTTCTCGTCAACCTCGGGTGCATCGTCCTTAGATGTATGTATTTCAGTGATAATGGGCATCACATGTGCCGAAGCGCATTCACCCATTTCATTGTTGTCATCAAAAAATTTGTTCATCAAATATCGTTATTGTCAATTAATATACTAAAGGTATAGTGCAAAAACAATGCCACACTCACTCGTGATGATAAGGTTCGTGATTGAGTATGGTACAAGCACGATACAGTTGCTCGGTAAAGATGAGTCTTATCATTTCGTGGGAGAACGTCATCTTGCTAAGCGACAGTTTGTCATTGGCACGCGAGTAAACATCGGGAGAGAACCCATAGGGACCGCCAACCACAAATACCACACGGCGCGCCCCACTTGACATACGCTTCTGGATATAACTTGAGAAATCCATTGAGGTATATTCCTTACCATGCTCATCAAGCAATACGACATAGTCGCTGCTTTCGAGGCGTTGCAATATGCATGCACCCTCGGCCTGTTTCTGCTGTGCCTCGGTGAGTTTCTTAGTGTTCTTTATATCGGAGATATGCTGAATGTCAAACGAGATGTAATGAGACAGCCTTGACACATATTCGTCGATTCCCTGCTTGAGATAGCCGGTTGCAGTCTTTCCAACAACCATCAAGGTAAACTTCATAGTAACGCCTTTAACTTATTAAGTGTCAACCCCTCAAACGAATCGAGTACAACATTTGCATACTCAGTAACCACTTCTTTGGGATTGGTAGTGGGAAGTCCTATTACAGTGCCACCTGCAGCACGTGCCGCTTTAAGTCCCTTGATTGAATCTTCAAAGATGAGACAATCCTTTGGGTCGCAATCGATGAGTTTCGCACCAAGCAAGAAACACTCGGGGTCGGGTTTCGCCTTGCTCACGCTTTCACCGGTAACGATTGCAGCAAAGTGTTCCTTGAAACCGGGATGCTGCTCATACACGGCGTTCATCTTATTCTGGTCGCTGCTGGTTACAATGCATGCAGGTATTCCCGCCGCATTAAGTTCGTTAATGAAGTCCTCAGCACCTGCGAAGTACTCATACTTCATGTCGCGTTGGAAATCATTGAGCATCTCGGTAACCAGTTGTCGGGTCTCTTCATCGGCATAATGGTCGTGCAGAATCTCAAAAAGGTTGGAACCTTTAATCACGCTTGAGAAATTAGGTATGTGAGTGGGGTAGCGCTCTTCAACGGCATCCCAGAAACGGGTATAAATGCCCTCTGTATCAAGAATCACTCCGTCTAAATCAAACAATACTCCTTTAAATTCAGTCATCTTATATATTAGTAGTGTGAAAATCTTTGCAAAGTTACAACGAAAACCGCAAAAAATAAGTAATTTTGTACTGAAAATGCAACGAGTTAAGCATTTTACATACAATTGAATTATGATTGAAGAACTACAAATAAGGGTTAACCCTCGCACAGCCCACACCCAAGACGGCATCATCCACTATCTTGCAAGCGAACGCGGCATGGCTGCATCGCGCATTAAGGGAGTGAGAGTGCTCAAACGCTCAATTGATGCCCGCCAACGCAACGTAATGGTAAACCTCACTGTGAGGGTATACCTCGACGAACCGATGAAGAACGACTATCTCGTTGCTCCCATCGGGTACAAGAAAGTCGACGGTAAGCGCCAGGCAATCGTTGTGGGTGCCGGTCCCGGCGGACTCTTTGCCGCGTTGCGCCTCATAGAACTGGGTATAAAGCCCATCGTCCTCGAGCGCGGTAAAAACGTAAAGGACCGCCGTGTGGATGTTGCACGCATTTCGCGTGAGGGCATCGTTGACCCCGACAGCAATTACAGCTTCGGAGAGGGTGGAGCAGGAGCATATAGCGACGGCAAACTCTATACCCGCAGCAAGAAGCGTGGATCGGTACAGCGCATCCTGGGCATCCTGCACCAGCACGGAGCCCTTGAGGATATCCTCGTCGATGCGCATCCACACATTGGCAGTGACAAGTTGCCCCGCATCATCGAGAACATGCGCAATACCATTATTGATTGCGGCGGAGAAGTGCATTTCCAAACCCGTGTAGACAATCTCATCATAAAGGACAACGAAGTAATAGGCGCCTCTACCGCTACAGGAGAGACATTTGACGGTCAGGTGATTCTCGCAACAGGCCATTCGGCTCGCGATGTGTACATGATGCTTGAGAACCTCAAGGTTGCCATTGAGCCTAAAGGCATAGCCGTGGGCGTACGCCTTGAGCACCCTCAGCACCTAATTGATCAAATCCAGTATCATTCGCCTGCTGGTCGCGGAGAGTATCTGCCTGCAGCCGAATACAGTTTTGTGACTCAGGTCGACGGACGAGGAGTATACTCGTTCTGCATGTGCCCGGGTGGTGTAGTAGTTCCCGCGGCAAGCGCACCGGGCCAACTGGTGGTTAACGGCATGTCTCCCAGTCTGCGCAACACCTACTGGTCAAACTCGGGTATGGTGGTTGAAATCCACCCCGAAGACCTCCCCAAGAAATACCAAGGCGATGGCAACCTGATGATGATGCGATTCCAGGAAGACCTTGAGCACACGGCGTTTGAGCAAGCTGGCAATAGCCAAGTTGCCGGGGCGCAACGCATGAAGGACTTTGTCGACGGGAAGCCATCCAAGACCATTCCTCCATCATCATTCCCGGCCGGAGTGCAGCCTTCGCGTCTTGACCAATGGCTGCCACCGTTCATCGGCAACAGGCTGCGCAAAGGCTTCAAGCAGTTTGACCGCACACGTCACGGCTTCCTTACCAACGAAGCCATCGTAATAGGCGTAGAGACCCGCACATCATCACCCGTGCGCATACCACGCGACAATGATAACTTGCAGCACCCCGTCATTAAGGGGCTTTATCCCTGCGGGGAGGGTGCAGGCTATGCAGGCGGAATTGTATCGAGCGCCATCGACGGTGAGCGCTGCGCCGAGTGCCTTGCAGCATGCTTTGAGTAAATGCCTTAAGGTATACACATAAAAAAGCACCGATTCTCTTGCGAGAACCGGTGTTTCATTTCTTAGGTAGTAATGAGAATTAAGCCTCAGCAGCTTCCTCTGCGGGAGCCTCTGCCTCGTTCTCAGCAGCTGCCTGAGCAGCAGCCTCAGCCTCAGCTGCAGCCTTAGCAGCAGCGATTTCGGCTTTCTTCTTAGCAACAGCCTCAGCCTTTGCCTCATTCTTCTTTACTTCTTCCTCAAGAGCCTGCTTAGCGTTAGCCTTCTTAGCCTCACGCTCAGCGTTCTTAACGTTCTCGAGCTTAGCATCCTTCTCAGCCTTCCAAGCGTTGAAACGACGCTCAGCCTCAGCCTGATCAAATGCACCCTTCTTTACACCGCCCTGGAGATGCTTCATCAGCATAACGCCTTCGCGAGAAAGAATGTTACGAACTGTGTCAGTAGGAATAGCACCTACATTTACCCAGTAGAGAGCGCGCTCGAAATTTAAACTTATTGTAGCAGGATTAGTGTTAGGGTTATAAGAACCAATCCTTTCAATAAATCTACCATCTCGTGGTGCCCTGCTATCGGCGATGACAATGGGATAGAACGCGTAGTCCTTGTGACCGTGGCGCTGTAATCTAATTTTAGTTGCCATTTTTGATAATTAGTTTAAATTGTTAAAAAGTAAATTTCATAAAAAAGGCGACCGCATTACGGTCACCTTCTTGTTGTCTTAAAAGGACTCGAACCTTTACTAACAGGACCAGAATCTGTCGTGCTACCATTACACCATAAGACATTCCGTCAATTGCGTTGCAAAGGTACTGCTTTTTTTTGAACTGGCAATACATTTGCACGATTTTTTTCAAAAAAAGTGCATTTTTTCGCTTGAAATCACTCTTTGTCTCTCTCCTCGGCGGGCAACGACGATTGGATGACCTTACGGCACTCAACGCTCACACGTTCGATGTCGTGTCCGTCTTCACCCGGTTCGATGGGGTCGTGTACTGTAATCGTGATGGTGCCCGGGGTAACATTGAAAGTGCTGCGAGGCATCACCTTGTAGGCCCCGTCGATTGTTACAGGAACAAGAGGTAAACCAAACTCTACAGCCAACTTGAATGCGCCCGACTTGAAAGGCCCCATCTTGCCGGTCTCGGTGCGACGTCCCTCGGGGAATATCACAACCGAAACACCACCCTGGAGTTTCTTCTTGGCGTCGGCAATAGTAGCCTTAACTCCCGCAGCAGTCTTAGTGTCGACGAGAATGTGTCCCATCGCACGACACGACCAGCCAACGAAAGGTATATTAGTGAGTGCCTTGCGCATCATCCATTTATATTCATATCCCAGGAAACCATAAGTCGCAAAGATGTCATAAGCACTCTGGTGGTTGGCAACAAATACATAAGACGCATCCTTTTTCACATTAGGGGAACGCTTAACCACCACTTTTACCATCATTAATGTGCACCAAGTCCATCCCCAAGCCACACCCATGCAATGGCACACCTTGTTAATTCCAAGGAGTCCAAACACGACTGTAATCAATGAGAAAAATACCGAAGCGACCAACACAATAGGGGTCGCAATGCACCACTGGTATATACGATACAAGAATAATTTCATTTAAAGTCTTTTTCCTTTCACGATGCAAAAGTAC
>DCGA01000030.1:0-967 GCA_002314465.1 bacterium UBA1790
GGTATCCGCTTGAGGTTTCGCCGCTCTTGGGGTCGTGCCACTCGAGGGGGAACACGGGGAAGCCCAGGCGGTCGCCGTCGCGCTTGCTCAGTTTACCCTTACCGTCGGGCTTGAGCAGCAGGGGCAGGTGTACCCACTGGGGCATTGTGTCGGTCCAGCCAAAAGCCTCGTACAAGAGTACGTGGAGGGGTGCACTGGGCAGCCACTCCTCGCCGCGAATCACGTGGCTCACCTCCATCAGGTGGTCATCGACGATGTTGGCAAGGTGATATGTGGGAAGGTCGTCGGCACTCTTGTAAAGAACCTTATCGTCGAGAACCGAAGAGTTGATGCGCACCTCGCCGCGGATGAGGTCGTTGACCAGCACTTCGCGGTTGGGCTCAATTTTAATGCGTACCACATACTTGTGGCCACCCTCGATGAGAGCCTTTACTTCCTCGGCGGGAAGGCTCAGGGAGTTGCGCATACCCAGACGGGTTGAAGCATCATACTGGAAATTCTTTACCTCGGCACGCTTGGCGTCGAGTTCTTCGGGAGTGTCGAATGCGTAATATGCCTTGCCTGCGTCGAGCAGTTGCTTAACGTAGTGACGGTAGATGTCACGGCGCTCGCTCTGCTTGTAGGGACCGAATTCACCGCCTTCGCGCACGCCCTCATCGATGCCTATGCCCAGCCATTGCAGTGCCTCGTTGATGTAATCCTCGGCTCCGGGAACGAATCGGGTTGAGTCGGTGTCCTCGATGCGGAGAATCATTGTACCGCCGTTCTGGCGGGCAAACAGGTAGTTATACAATGCAGTGCGCACACCACCAATGTGGAGCGGGCCTGTGGGTGACGGTGCAAAGCGCACTCTTACTTTTCTTTCCATATATGTCGTTCTATTTGTTTTTTTTCGTTTTAAATATTGATAAGGTCGGCAACGTGAGCCATCGCTTTGCGCTCGGTCATGTCGACAAGGCACGGGGTT
>DCGA01000030.1:1003-11775 GCA_002314465.1 bacterium UBA1790
ATCGGTGGTGTCGTCATCGGGGTTGACGCTCTTATACTCGCCCTGCAGCCAGTAGTAGTCGCGTCCGGTGGGGTCCTTGCGGTGGTCATACTCAGATGTCCAGTATCCCATGGCTGTGGCTGTGGCCTTGATGCCGTTGATGACTCCCTTGGGGAAGTTGACATTGAGGCATACGCCGTCGGGCAGACCCTTCTCGAGTACCTGCTTGATAATCTTCTCTACAAAGGGCAGACAATAGAGCAGGCTGCCCTTGGGGTTGCCGTCGTCGATTGAAAACGCCACGCTGGGAATGTGGTGGACTGCACCTTCGAGTACAACGCCCACTGTACCGCTGTACAATGTGCTCAGACCTATGTTGGCACCGTGGTTGATGCCCGAGAGTACGAGATCGGGGGTGCGTCCGCCGAGCAGAGTGTCAAGGGCAAGCTTTACGCAGTCGACGGGAGTACCCGCAACAGCATATTTTGTCAACCCCTCAACTTCCTCAACGAGTGTTGAGCGCAAAGGGTTGAGAATGGTAATGGCGCTTGACTTGCCACTTTGGTGTTGTGTGGGGGCTACAACCACTACGTCGCCCATGGTGCGAGCTACGCGAGTGAGGGCTCTGATACCAGGCCATTCGGCTCCGTCATCATTGCTGACGAGAATCAAGGGTCTTTTGTTTTCTGCCATAATATTATAGTCGTTTTTTTGTTTTATGTCGTGTTATTTAATTGCACAAAAGTCTTAACAGCATGTGTCCGTCGATTGGAACCCACACCATTAAGCCCGCAAAAACAACTTTGGTTGCTTTTACTTTGCAAAATTACAAATTATTTGACTAAGTAGGAAGAAGTTGGCACGGCAATTTTAGTGTGTATTTGCATATATTGCAAATAAAAGGCTAAGTTAAGTATTTTTTGCAACCTGAGCGGCGCAAAAATGCCGTTTACCCACACACCTGAATGCATGTTGAGTTAAAACGGGAACTCACGCATAGGAGTGCATGCCCCCGAGCAAAAAGTTCACGCCAAAATAGGTAATGAGCACGCACATAAACGCTGTTACCGCAAACCAGTGCACCGCCATGGGTCGGCTCAAGCGTGGAAATGAGGCGGTGTGCAGGGCGAGCGAGTAGACGAGCAGTGTGATGAGCGCCCACACCTCCTTGGGATCCCAACCCCAGTAGCGTCCCCACGACACATTGGCCCACACGGCGCCTATGAAGATACCCACTGCGAGCAGCATCACGGCAGGGTAGAGCATGATGCGTGTTATCACGGCAAGACGTTGTATTTCAATGCTTTCCTTGTCGAGTCCCGAGAGTCTCAGCACAAAGGCCGAGATGCCGTTGAGCATGGCAAATGCCAGCAGCGAATAGGCTACCATGATTACCGCTACGTGGACACTGAGCAGGGGCGACTGCAGCACGGGCATGAGGTGTGATATCTGCGGGTTGTTCTGGCCCATCATCGCCACCATGAGCGTGAGTCCGGCAAGCAGGAATCCGAATGGGAGCGCCATGGCAAATCGGTGCTTGCACAGCGCGGTAAGGGTGAGCGACAACCAGGCAAGCATCTGCATGGTCTCATAGCCGTTGGTCATGGGCACATGCCTCGATACATACCAGCGCAGCCCGATGATAACGGTGACATATACCCACATGGCTGCAAGTGCCGTGTTGAGCAACCATGTAACCGCCTTGCGGGGACTGCGTGAGCGTGCCGTGAGCATGCAGTAGTAGACAAATGCCAGGATTCCTATCACGACAGCCGTCGCGGCAATGGGCAGCGGGTGTGACAGTGAGTTGTAGGCGAGTTCGGCATCCAGTCGGTGCTTTCCCGGCAAGGTGTTGAGGCACTCCTTGTACTGGTAAAGCGCCAGCCTTGCTATATATTGCCTCATTCCTGTCGAGTCGCCTTTTACGGCAAGTTGACGCAGGAAGGGCAAGGCATAGTGCATGAAGTCGGCCTTGGCACCGGTGATATCGACAGGCAGCGAGTCGGCCGGGCAATACCACTTTACGCTTCCGCTCGTGCGGTCGCGGTGTGGGAACATGCGCGTGAGAGAACCTCGCGTGAGCATGCCTGCAAGTTCGATTTTCTCATAGTCCTTGGGAGAAAGCGGGACCGTTGGCACCATTCCTTCGCCCAGCCACGACTCGGGGAAACAGTACCACCCTAATAGCACCTGTTCGGCGCTTAGCCCTTGGTAAGAGGTAGACTTGCACATCTTCATCGTGAAATCACGGGCAAGCGTCTGTACGGGGCACACACGGTCGTTGTGCACTACCCACAGCCGCCCGAAGTCCTGCGCAACCTCTTGCGGCACTGTGCGGGGCATGGCGCTGCTCATGGCGGGCCATGCCATTGCTATTATTGCTACCGCACCCTTGAGAGCCGGGTGCTTGAGCAATGCCCTGAAGGTGCTTCCCGGGGCAAGGAAAAACAAGAGTGCCGAGGCAAGGAGCAAGGCATAGCCGCAATAGGTGACGCCTATGCCCCACGGGTCGTGGCTCACACTGAGCACGGTGCCTCGCCCGTCTCTGTCGTAGCCCGACTGGTAGAAGCGGTAACCCGCATGTGTGGCAATGTTGTTCATGGAGATATCGGCATTTACAGCGTGTCCGTCGCCATCGGTAAACGTGACGTGGCTCACATAGTCGCGCGGGGCATCGGTTCCTTCGTAATACNNGCACTTCAAAGTTGCGCAGCTTTACCCCGAAGGGGATGTCGCGTAATGTGCCGTTGTCGTCATAGCCGTGTGCAGTCTGCCCTTGTCGCAGTGTCATTGTCCCCGTGTTGCCGGTAGTCCATGTGATTGCGGCACCCGTGAGGATGACGATGAACGACAGGTGCAGCATGAAGGTGACGGGCCTACGGTAAAGGCGACGGTGCACGGCATAGGCAATGGCTGCCGCGGCCGTGATTGCCCACAGCGCAACCATCCACACGCTGCCATAGATTGCCATGGCAAAGCCGTTGCCATGGCTCTTTTCAAGAACCGTGGCAACAGCAAGTATGACAATGATGAGCGCAAGGGCGCCGAATGCGATATTCCTGAGTTTCATTGGTTAGATTGATTCAATGAAGAAGATAATGGCATCGCGCTCGTCCTTGGTGAGTTTGCGGAAAGCCTCTATCGTCCATCTTGCATCGCTCTGCGGGCATCCGTGCCACATGATTGCCTCAAGCACACCGCGTGCGCGGCAGTCGTGCAGTCGGTCGTCGGCTCCGGTAATGAGCATTGACAGGCCGCGGCCCCACAGCGGGGTAGTGCGGCACCAACCTGTGCGTATGTCATTGGGCATCATCAGACGGTGCTGAATCATGTCGGTATAGGGCCAAATCTTCTGGTAGGGATAGCGAGGCATGTCGGTATCGAGTGTGAAGAACTTGGCAGGATCAACGATGTGGTCGTCGCCGGTAGTCCATGACGGGCGGTGGCACGATGCACAGCCTATCTGTGTGAACAGTTGCTTGCCTTGCTTGAACTTGTCACTGTCGACATTGCGTGCTGCAGGCACTGCAAGACCACGGTGCCACACCATGAAGTCGCGGTAGTCCTTGTCGCTCATTTCGGGAGTAAGGTCTTTGGCCATGAGGTAGTCGTAGATATCCTGCTCTACATTGCCCGTAAGTTTGCGCTGCGGGAAGTAGGTGTAGAAGTCTTTCTGTACCTCGGGGTCTTTAGAAGCGACCTTGGCATAGGTTGCCGTCATGTAGTGGTAGCGGCGGTCGCTGCGGGTCACGTTGGTAATGTTCCATATAGCGTTGGCACCGGCAGCATCGAGCAACGGACCACGCGACAGCGCATAGGTGAAGCGGCGCACGCGGGGAGAGCCGTCGCCTTGCAGCGAGTTGGCGTAGAAACTGGTGATTTCATTGCCGTTCCACATGGCGGGATTGAGCAGAGCGCCTTTCTTAGCCTCGGCGGCATATTGATCCTTGATGTCTTTCTCGTCGATGGCATCGAGCAAGCCCACGCCGTAAACGCCAATGGTGGACTCAAGGCGCACGTCTACATCGGCAGCGGTGAGCGTTACCGTTTCGCCGTTTCGCTTAGCCTCGATGGGCACATAGTAGGCATCGTCGGGGATGGTAACCTCGGGATAGATGAGGCTGTAACTCTCGCCGTCGGCAAACTTGTTGCCCCACTCGTCTGTGTAAGAGAGCCACTGAATGCCTATCTTCTTCTCGTCGATGGGAGCTTTGAACGGGTCAACGGCAATCGTTTGCGGCATTCCGGTCACCGAGGTGATGTAGGAGTTGGTAGAGCGGTCATAGATTACGAGCAGGTATCCGTTGCCTATCTTGCTTGAATTGTAGGTGGTCTGTCGCTGTCCGTGGCCGTAGTTGGGGTGGCAGTAGATGCATCCGCGTCTCACCATGAGAGGACCAAGGCCGGGGAATGGCCCGCTCTGGCTCTCGGTGAAGTCGCGTTCAAAGAAATACTCGCCATCCTTGAACGATTGTTCAAGACCCTGCATTACTGTAGCGGGCGAAGGCTGCTCATAGGCAAATGCGTCGGGCGTGAATGTTGTACCCAGTACACCGCCGGCATACCATTCCTCGCTCAACTCGGGTTCGGGCTCGGGAGTGATGTTGTTGTCGCTGCAGCCCACCAGGGCAAGTGTAGCTATTGATAGCAGTGTTATGCGATTGAAATAAGTCATAGCGTGTTGTTATTTGATGTATTTCTCGGCGGCGGTCAACTTCTCGGCGAGGGCGCTTATCGACTTGATTGCGGTCTCTACCTGAGAATCAGAGAGGTGGTCCTTGAAGGGCTCCTTGATTGCGCTTACGTCGGTAAGTGCCTTGGTGAATGCCGCCATGATTTCGCCGTGCAGGGTAGCGTTCTGGCCCTTGATGAATGTAGCCAGCGAACCGGTAGCGGGCGAGGTGGCAAGGTGTCCGCCGCAGTAGGCAAAGAGGCAACCCTCGATATTATCGTGGAAGTCCACGACCGAGTTGTAAGACTGGGGCGACTCGATGTAACTGGGGTCTTCACCGCTTGCTGGTTTGCCTATCTTTTGCGATGCCACCTCGTCGAGGATGCTCAGGCAGCCTTCGATGATTTGAACCGATGCGGCGGCATGCGTTTTCCAGTAGGGTGATGCCATGCTGGGAGAGCATATCAGTTGGCCGAAGTTCTCGGTCGGTTCGAGTTCGGCTTCGGCGAGCAGTTCGGCCTTGGCTGTGCTGATGTTTTCTATGCCTGCCCATGCTGCTTCGAGGCGGCAGGTAGAGAGGTATAGGTCGCTTGCCACGGCTGCGGCGAAGTAAGCCTCGTCGGGGGTGATGTCGCTAATCTTGCGGGGTTCGCCGTCACGGAAAATGAGGTACTCGAGAGCGTGGAAGCCGGTGAGACCCTCGGTGTTGGCGATAATCTCGTCGATGGCAGCGCGGTCGAGTTCATCGGTTGCGGGATGCATCTTGAGCAACAGGTTGTTGAACTTAGCCACGTCGAAGGGCCATGTGTCGATGTGTGGGTCGATGCGGTAGTTGGATGCAGCGCCAAAGAGGAAAGCCTCCGACCACTCCCAGTACTGGCGTGCGCTCTTCCACAGAGTGCAAGCCTTGTTCACGTCGGCTTGGGTTGACATTGACTCGACGGTGGCGCACAACTGCTGTGATGCGTCGGCGAGTTTCTTGTAGGTGGGAACTACTGTTTTGTTGACAAATTGCTCGTTGGCAGCCTTGTATGTGGCTGTGTAGTCGGTAACGGGGTCATCGCCCTTGCCGCTGTCGGAGCATGAAGTGAATGCCAGTGAGGCGAGCATCAATGCCGATGCCATGAATGTTGATACTTTCATAATGGGTATGTTATTAGTTGATAAATCGTGGATTAAAGGAACCATCCGCAATAAGCGACGCTGAGCGATATTGATGGCTCGTTGTTGAACGAAGCGGGCATGAGTCGGTTGGAGTATTCGCCCTTGAGCACAATCTGCTTCATGGGATAGTAGTTGAGGCCCACAGCCACACGGTGCTTGCCGCACCACTGGTAGGCGTCCTTGTAGGTGCTGCTTGCCATAGAGTTGTAGTACTCGTAATGGGCAAAGAGGAACAGTTTCTGTCCTCGCTGCGCAAGGGTGGGAGAGAGCGAGAAGAAGTCATAGCCTATCTCAAGGTTTCCGCACAGTGCGGTGCTTGCCACGGGTTGGTGCTTGCTGGGTTGTCCGTCCTGGCCTTTATGGGTGGCAAACGAGTATTGGTTAAAGTAGGTGATGTCGTCGGCATCGCTAAGGTGGGCGTAGTCGAAATTGCCTCGGGCAACGATGTTGCGGTGGTTGTCGTAGGTAAAATCGATGGCTCCTATTGCGAGTCCTCCGTGTTTGCCTGCGAAGCGTGCGCCGGCGGCACGGGTGAGTGAGTTCTTGAGCGATGTGCCGTAGTAACCGCTAAGGCCTATGCGCAGGTTTTTCACCGAGTAGTTGTCGATGCGCACCGCTGTGGCATAGGTGTTGGCGATCTTGAATTCGTAGGGTGAGGTTGCCCCGTAGTGGACAAACGACTGGGCTCCAAACTGGTCGGCGTTGAGTCCCGACAGGAACAGTGTTTCATAGCGCCAGTCGCCCGCGCGTCCCCATAGGCTCACGCCAAGTTGGTGCCATGTGCACGGGAACAGTGTGTTCTCGCCCTCGGGTCGGTAGCAGGTGAAGAACTCCGTGGGCATGTGGTACTGGTTGGTCGCGCCCACGGGTACGATAATCTCACCCATGCGCACATTGAGTTGGGGCATGAACGACTTCTGAATCCACACTTGCTCCAGGTTTACCTCGCCGCCCTTTTCTACCTCGGCTTCATATTCGCCGCTTTCATCGGCATCCATCTCCACTGCGCTGCCGTTGCCGCCATGCTCAAATTCTATCTCAGAACCTAATGTCCAGCCCTTGCCGAAGTCAAATCCCAGATTGATTACAACATGCGGAAGGTCGAATCGTCCATGGCTCTCGCCCGCATAGTTCTCGGGCATCTTGTAGCGGTTGATGTGGTCGCTATAGAAATTGCGTGTCATCACTGCCTCGCCATATCCGCCAAGGCTGAATCGTGAGGCAAAGTTGTGCAACCTTGCCAAGCGCGCCTCGGCAATACTGTCGCCGGCAATGGCCGATAATGCGAATGTGGTGATACACAGTGTAATAAATAATAGTTTCTTCATTATTGTGAAAATGTTATTGTTTCCCGGTGCAAAATTATGAAGAAACATAGGGGTGGGAAATCCCCAAAAATGTGTAAAAACCGTGCTGGACATCCCCATTAGTTGTAGATTTGCCTAAAATAATGGGTGTGCCGGGATAAAATAGTGGCTAAGGAATTGGGTAGATTGTAGATTATTCAGTACCTTTGCAGTGGAAAAAGACTCTGATACAAAAATACGAATTAAAAGACATAAACACAATGAGACTTATTATTGAACCTAACTACGAGCAGGTATCTGAATGGGCAGCACGCTATGTGGCATCTCGCATCAATGCAGCCAACCCCACTCCCGAGAAACCCTTCGTTCTGGGTTGCCCCACCGGCAGCTCTCCCCTGGGTATGTACAAGAAACTCATCGAACTCAACAAGGCTGGTAAGGTGTCGTTCCAGAATGTTATTACATTCAACATGGACGAGTACTGTGGTCTTCCCGAGGAGCACCCCGAGAGCTACCACTCATTCATGTGGAATAATTTCTTCAGCCACATCGACATCAAGCCCGAGAACGTAAATATCCTCAACGGTAATGCCGAGGATCTGGAGAAGGAGTGCGCCGACTATGAGGCTCGCATCGCTGCAGCCGGTGGCATCGACCTGTTCATGGGTGGCGTAGGTCCCGACGGACACATCGCATTCAACGAACCCATGAGTTCGCTCACATCACTCACCCGTCAGAAAACCCTCACTCAAGATACTATCATCGCCAACAGTCGTTTCTTCGACAACGACGTGAACAAGGTTCCCAAGACTGCCCTCACCGTGGGTGTAGGCACTGTAATGGCTGCCAAGAGCGTAATGATTATCGTTAACGGTTACAACAAGGCCCGCGCACTGCAGGCTGCAGTTGAGGGTGGCGTATCTCACATGTGCACACTGAGCGCGCTGCAGATGCACCGCAAGGCTGTTATCATCGCCGACGAGAACGCAGTGATGGAACTCAAGGTGAGCACTTACCGCTACTTCAAGGATATCGAGAGCGAGAATCTCGATCCCCAGAGCATGGCTCTGTGATGATTCTCAAGTAAAACATATCCATCATATACGAGCAGAGGCTGCACCATGCGGTGCAGCCTCTCTTTGTGTGCATGTCCCCGTGATGAAGTAGGGGCATAAAAAAAGCTGTCCGGCCCTATCGGGTTGAACAGCTCCAAACTCTTCGTTTGTTGTAAGGTGTCTCTGCTTAGCAGGGATGGCAAATTACTTAGCCTCCTCAGCGGGAGCAGCAGCCTCAGCAGCAGCGCTATCAACAGTAGCAACGGCGCTATCAACAACAGCAGCAGCGCTATCAACAACAGCCTCTACAGTTGAATCAACAGCAGTGCTATCAGCAGCAGCCTCAGCGTTCTCAGCCTGGTTGCAAGAAACGAAAGATACACCAAATACAACAGCAAGTAATAAAACTAACTTCTTCATTTTGTAAAAATTTAAATAATAAAACAATTTTGTTATCTTGAAAATCGATGCAAATTTATATCAAAAATTTCATATGCAAATTCTTTTTTGCAATTTTTTTTCTTGTCGAAAAGCGAAATTTTTAAAATTTTGACCAAAAATTATCAAAAATTACTTTGCAACTATTTAGCAATCAATCGATTAATTAAAGAAAAATTGGTTTAATCGTCAAATGTTAAATAGTGTTATAAATAGGCGGTTTATGCTCAAAAACATATTTTTTGGTACAAAACCGTTTTTTTTCGCTCGCCGAGTTTAGCGATAAAGGTATCGCTTGATGCTCTTTTTGGGAGTCTTTTCAAATTCGTGAGGTACAATCTCGATTTTGGTGATGCGCTCATAGGGTGCCACGAGCTTGTTGAGCTCGGCCTTGACGTTCTCCATCTGCTCGGGAAGTTGCTCGGGTGTTACGCCCAGCGAGTCCATCGATTCATAGTCGGGATAAACAAGTGCTACAAGTTTGCCATCGCGGTCCACGACAAGGCTCTCGTTTACGTAGAGCATGTTGTTGAGCTTTGCTTCGATTTCCTCGGGATAGATGTTCTGTCCGTTACTACTCAGGAGCATGGTCTTGAGTCGGCCACGAATCGATACTGTACCGTCGGCACTCAGGGTACCCATGTCGCCGGTGTGCAGCCATCCGTCTTCATCGAGTACGTTTTCGGTTGCTTCGGGGTTGTGGAAGTATCCTTGCATCACGTTCTCACCCTTAACGCATATTTCGCCAGGGGTGTTCTCGGGATCGTCGCTCAGAATCTTGCACTCCATGATACCGGGCAGAACGCGGCCGGCGCTGTGGGGTACAAACTCGCGCCACGGTGTGTGGCTCACGAGGGGAGCGCACTCGGTCATACCATAACCTACTGTGAACGGGAACTTGATCTTGTAGAGGAAGTCCTCGACCTCGGCATTGAATGCTGCACCACCCACGATGATTTCCTCAAACTCACCGCCGAATGCTTCAACGAGTTTCTTGCGTATCTGAGCGTAAATCCTGTTGTCAAGGAAAGGAACCGCGAGAGCCCAGCGCAACATGCCCTTGCTTATCATGGGCACAATCATCTTGCTGTATATCTTCTCGAGGACGAGGGGAACGCATATTACAAGATTGGGCTTAATCTCGCCCATAGCCTTAACAAGAATCTTGGGAGACGGGATGCGGCCCAGCAGTGTCACGTGTCCACCGGCTACCAGCGGAGCCAGCATGTCGAATGCACAACCGTAGGCGTGGGCCAGGGGAAGGAACGACAGGTGGCGTGAGCCCTTGAAGCACAGTCCTGAGTTCATGCCGTAGATGAGGTTACCGCAAATGTTGTTACCGGTAATCATTACACCCTTGCTGAAACCCGTGGTGCCCGAGGTGTAGTTGATTTCCATTAGGGCCTCGTTGGGGATTTCGGGATAGTGTACGTCGTTGCGGTAGAAACCGTTCTTGTACTTGCGGTTGAAAGAGCGGGTGAGGTTATAGAGATACTTGCTCACCATCTCGTCGTCTTTCTCGGCGAGCAGTTTCTTGTCGTCGAGTGAGATGGCTGCACGTATGTTGTGCAACTGGTCAAAGTCGAGGGTGTCCCATATGCTTTTGCTTGAGAAGAGCAGCTTGGCTTCACTGTGGTTGATGATGTGCTGTGCATCGTTGGGGTTGAAGTCTTGCAGGATGGGAACGATTACCGCACCATAGGTGATGGTGCTCAGGAACACTGTCACCCAACTGGGGGTGTTCTTGCCTATGAGTGCAATCTTGTCTCCGGGCTTAATGCCGCACTGCTCGAAAAGCAGGTGCAGGCGTGCGATGGCGCGGGCAAAGTCTCCATAGGTGAGGGTGGTTTTCTCGTTGTAATCGCTAAGTGCGGGGAGTTCCCAGTTATCGATGAAACTCTTCTCGTATAACTTGATAGTATTGTCTTTTAGCATATACTTGGTTTTTAACTCTACAAAGGTACAACAATAGTTGCACACTGGCAAAAAATAGGGTGTTAATAATGGGTAACGGGGCGGGTATAATGCGCACGTGCGTATAATATAAATATGTACGCGCGCGCGTTGGGATGCATAGTGGCAAAAAAATGCCCCAAAAGATGATTTTTTTTATAAATTCGCTTGCCAGTTCAAAAAAAAGCAGTACCTTTGCAATCG
>DCGA01000030.1:11850-14706 GCA_002314465.1 bacterium UBA1790
TTAATCAATGGGTCGTGGGTTCGAGTCCCACCGGGGTCACTACATTGAACGCCAACAATTTACATATTGTTGGCGTTTTTTGTAAATAAGACAAATTATGAATTTTTATAAAGTGTAAATGCAATATCGTGACGATTTATTCGTTATGTATATAAGTAGACCGGAAAAGAATACAGACATGTGCTTTAGGTATATTTGTAGAAATAATTAATAGACTAGAAACGATTTAATCTTTTATTAACATGAAAAAGAAAAGAAACAGAGCTCAACTGATTATTGAGTTAATTAACAATAACTGCATCGGCAGTCAAAGTGAACTGTGCGAGGCGTTGCTTGCCCGTGGCACCGAAGTTACGCAAGCTACTCTTTCGCGCGACTTGAAGATGCTTCGCGCCACCAAGGTTCCTACCGAGAATGGTGGCTACATGTATATTATCCCCGACAGCAATGAAATCCACAACAAGATGCTCGAGCATGGACAGGCAGGTTCAAGTGCAGCCAGCCATGTTGCTCCCACGTCTATCGAGTTCTCGGGTAACTTTGCTGTAATAAAGACCCGCAACGGTTATGCAACAGGACTTGCCTATGACATCGACATGAGTCATAGCGACGAGATCCTGGGTACCATTGCCGGTGCCGATACCGTCTTTGCGATTTTGCGCGAAGGCGTTACACATGAGCAGGCTCGAGAATTCTTCGACCGCTTCATGTCGCGTACCGACGCTCTTTAATTACGATATATGATAAAAGCAGGTATTTTAGGTGACGACAGCCTGGTGTGCGGCGAGTTGATAAGACTGCTTAACGCCCATCCCGACGTCAACCTGATGTGTGTGGCTTCGAGCCAGCACGAAGGATGCCCGGTGAGCATGATCCACCGCGCATTGGTGGGCGAGATTTCGCTCACATATGTAGCCGAACCTCAACTCGACGGCCTTGACGTACTCTTCTTGTGCGGCGAGGAAGGCGAGTCGCGCAGTTGGATGGAATGCGCCGAACTGCCTGAGGGACTGCGTGTCATCGACCTCGGTCCCGACTACCGCATGCAAGGCGAGGACAACGCGTTTGTATACGGTCTGCCCGAGGTTAACCGCAAGCACATGGTGCACGACTGCAACCGCGTGTCTTGCCCGGGCGATGTGGCAACCGCTGTACTGCTGGCATTATTGCCCCTGGCTCGCAACCTGATGCTCGTTAGCGATATCCACGTGAGTGTGGCACAGGGTGGCGGCGACGGTGTGGCTTGCATGTGTAACCCCCTCGACCATGGTCAGAAGGACGAGATTGTACAGGCCATCACTGCCATGCAGTCGAGTTTCAAGAGCGATGTAAACATTATGGCCGTGAGCGGTGCTTTCTCAAGCGGTGTACTTGCGGCGGTGTATATGGACTGCAATGTAGACCTTGAAGTGTTGCGCACGCTCTACGACGAGTACTATGCCGACCACAACTTTACATTTGTGGTTGACCACCAGCCCGACATCATCGATGTGCTGGGCACAGGCAAGTGTTACCTGCACCTTGAGCGCACAGGACGCCGACTTGTGGTTACTGCCGCTATCGACGGAATGCTCAAGGGCGCTGCGAGCAATGCTGTACACTGCATGAACCTCATGTTCGGCCTGCAAGAATGCACCGGACTCAAGGTTAAATAAAATTATCTAACATTAAATCAAATACAAAAGAGATANNNNAGATATGGCATCAGTAAACAAAGTTATTTTATTGGGTAATGTGGGTAAGGAACCCGATGTTCGTTATCCCCAGCAGGGTCAATGTGTGGCTTCGTTCCCCCTTGCTACTACCGAGAGAGGTTACACCGCAGCCAACGGAACTCAGTACCCCGACCGCACCGAGTGGCACAACATCGTGATGTGGGGCCGCAATGCCGAGGTGGCCGAGAAGTATATCCACAAGGGAACACAACTTTTCATTGAGGGTAAGATTCGCACACGTTCTTATGAAGACCGCAACCAGATTACCCGTTATATCACTGAGGTTTATGTTGACAATTTCGAACTTCTGGGACGTCCGCAGTCACAAGAGCAAGGCGTTCAGCAACAAGGCTAAAAAGACATTAAGGGTATAAATACAAAAAATAGTTGTCTCACGACAACTATTTTTTTGCATACTTAAAATCTAATACCATGAAAAACCATTTGCAAAGGTAATTGTAAATGTATTAAGTTGTTCCAAATCTAACGGTAATTATTGCAAAATTAACATATTTTATATGTTTACCCCGTTTTTATACCAAAAATCGGCTTGTTAGTGTGATTTTTGGCATTAATTTTGCGAGTGTATTTTTGTACTTTCGTACCTTTGCAAAAACAGAAAATACTAAGGAATATGAATAAATTAGTTATTATACTGCTTATGGTTGCTACGCTGTGTATCAGTGCAGATGCACAGACTGCGCGCAAATATGACAATACGGGTCGTTACTCCGGTCAAACTGTAAAAAGCGGTGATAACGTGAAGCGTTACGACAGCAGCGGTCGCTATGAGGGCCAGAGTGTAAAGAACGGCGACAATGTGAGGCATTACGACCAGAGCGGACGTTATACTGGCCAAACCGTAAAAAGCGGTGATAATGTAAAGCGTTATGATAGTAGCGGACGCTATGAAGGGCAAAGCGTGAAGAGTGGCAACACCATCAAGCACTATGACAGCAGTGGTCGCCTGACGGGCAGTTCGGTTATCGATGGCAACACTATCAAGCACTACGACAGCAGCGGTCGCCTTACTGGCACCACCCGCAAGTGAATTTGCCATACACCATTGAGGGATAAAACAAAAAAGAGCAGCAGATTTCTCTGTTGCTCTTTTAAGCGGTGCGTACAGGACTCGAACCAG
>DCGA01000030.1:14742-22254 GCA_002314465.1 bacterium UBA1790
ACCAACTGAACTAACGCACCAGTTTGCTTTAGCGATGCAAAGTTAATACAAAAATCTAATACGCGCCAAATAATTTGCCAACTTTTTTTGATTTTGCCCTCATTTTTGTGCTAAAGTGCCAAGTCTTTTGTAACTTTGCACCATAAATATAGCATTTGATATGAAAATTTCTATCATCAACGGGCCTAATCTCAACCTTGTGGGAGTGCGTGAGCCCCAGATTTATGGCAACAAGTCGATGGCAACCTATCTTGACGAACTGGTGGCTCAGTATCCCGACGTGGAGTTTGAGCTGTTCCAGAGCAATCACGAGGGTTCGATTATCGACGAGATACAGCGTGTGGGATTTGACGTGGACGGAATTGTTATCAACGCTGGAGCCTACACTCATTACTCGATTGCCATAGGCGATGCGCTCAAGGCTGTCACTGCACCTGCCATTGAGGTGCACATCAGCAATGTGCAGGCTCGTGAGGCCTACCGCCATGTGTCGATGATAAAGGACTCATGCCGATGCGTGATTGCCGGCTATGGTCTCGACAGTTATCGTCGCGCGGTAGATGCTATTTTGACAGGAAACTTCAGCGCTGGCGAATGATGGAAGAGAAACTCGAACAATACGTACTCTCGCACATTGACGCCGAGCCCGAGAACCTCCAGCGACTGGACCGTGACACCCACTTGCGCCTGCTATATTCGCGCATGTGTTCGGGACACTTGCAGGGGCGCCTGCTCAAGATGCTTGTGCGCATGATTAATCCGCGCATGGTGCTTGAACTGGGCACCTACAGCGGTTACTCGGCGCTATGCATGGCCGAGGGTCTCTTGCGCCCCGAGGCTTGTGTGCACACGATTGAAATCGAAGACGAACTCGAGGACTTCCTGCGTGAGCATTTTGCCCAGTCGCCCCATGGTGACCGCGTGCATCTGCACATAGGCGATGCGGTGAAGGTACTCGGCGAGGTAGAGGGCGACTTTGACCTTGCGTTTATCGACGCCAATAAGCGCGACTATGTGGAGTACTACGACATGGTGTTGCCGCGTATCGCTCCCGGAGGATTCATCATTGCCGACAATACCCTGTGGGACGGTAAGGTGGTTGACTGGGGCAAGCAACTCGATGCGCAGACTGCAGGCATTCTCGCCTTTAACGACCGCGTGGCTGCCGATCCCCGAGTGGAGGTTGTGATTATCCCGTTGCGCGACGGCCTGACCCTCATCCACAAACTCGCCCAGTGAAATGATGTGGCACAAGTGTGAGATTTTTCTTACCTTTGCACAATAATATAGAATAACAACAAGAAACAATTATAAGATTTGGAAAGTACCAGACTACAAAAGATTGCACGACTCGTGCAGAAAGAATTGAGTGAGATATTCCGTCTCGAAACTGCTAAGATGGGCGGTGTGCTCGTTAGCGTAAGTTCGGTGCGTGTTTCGCCCGACCTGAGCATTGCCCGCGTGCACCTGAGCATCTTCCCCGGCGACCGCGCCCAGGAACTCCTCGCCAATATCAACGCGAGCGAGAAGAAAATACGCTACGACCTGTCGCAGCGCGTGCGCTACCAGTTGCGCAAGTGTCCCGAACTCACATTCTTCATCGACGACTCGCTCGACTACATCGAGCACATCGACTCGCTGCTTCACCCCGAAGGAAAGCAGGGCGAGGAGGACAAGTAATACTACGCTCGCATGAACTGGACGCTCACAGTCGCATGGCGCTACCTGGTGTCGAAGAAGGCACACAAAGCCGTTAACATCATCTCCATCATCTCGGTGTTGGGAGTGATGGTGACGACGGCTGCGCTCGTGTGCGTACTGAGTGTGTTCAACGGCTTCCGTGGCATGATTATGGGACGCCTTGCGATGCTCGACCCCGAGGTGGCTGTGACGGCAACCGTGGGCAAGGCAATTGTCAACGGCGACAGTGCCGTGGCAGCAATTAAGGCTATCCCCGGTGTTGCTGAGGCTGTGCCCGTGGTCGAAGACCAGGCGCTCGCCATCTTTGCCGACTATCAGATGCCCGTGAGGCTCAAGGGTGTCCCCGACTCATACGCCCGCATTAACAGTATGGACAGCCTCATTGTCGACGGCGAGTTCATGCTGCACGACGGTGTGTCGCCCTATGCGGTGCTGGGAGTTGGCCCCGCGCTGTCGCTTCATGTGCGACCGGGTTTCTTGCGCATGATTCAACTCTATGCCCCCAAGCGTCAGGGCCGTGTTAACCTTGCCAATCCCATGGGGTCGTTCCGTGTCGACTCATTATTTGCGTCGGGTGTGTTCCAGTTGCAGCAGAACAGTTACGATGCCGACCTCATTTATGTGCCGCTCGACATGGCACGCATGCTCTTTGATTATCCCACCGAGGCTACCCAGATTGAGGTGAAACTTGCTCCAGGAGCCAATGAAAAGGAGGTGATGGAAGGCATAAAGGATGCCTTGGGAAGTAACTACAGCGTGAAGAACCGCCTTATGCAGCAAGCCATGGCATTCAAGATGGTAAACATCGAGAAGTGGATGGCTTTCCTGCTCCTGGCGTTTATACTTGTGATTGCCACCTTCAATGTCATCAGCACGCTCACGCTGCTCATCATCGAAAAAGACCGCAGCATCTCCACCTTCCTCAGTATGGGAGCCAGTGGCCGCCAGGTGTCGCGCATCTTCGTGACCGAGGGATGGCTCATCTCGCTTGTGGGTGCGGTGAGCGGAATCGTCCTGGGCCTGGTGCTGTGCCTGTGCCAGCAGCAGTTCGGGTGGCTCAAACTCAATGCCGACCCATCGGCGGTAGTGGTATATGCCTATCCGGTAGAGGTGGTGTGGACCGATGTAGTGGTTGTGTTCCTGCTCGTGGCCGCAGTGGGATTGCTCACATCGCTGGTAACATCGCTCACAATGCGCCGTAGGCTGCGACTATCCAAGTAATCAAGAGGGTTTATGAAATACACTCCCCCGCAATGGCAATGATACCGTTGCGGGGGAGTCTTGTATCGTGCGGTTGTCTTTTCAGATACCGTAGTTGTTGCTCTTGCGGTAGTTGACGGGCGATTGCCCCAGGTGTTTCTTCACAAACTTGCCGAAGAACGACAGGTTGTCGAAGTTGAGTTGTGTCGCGATTTCCTTCACGCTCATGTCGCTGTATAGCAGCATGTGCTTGATGCGCGCCACGAGGCTGTTGGTGATTATCTCGCTTGCTGCCATGTTGCCGTGCTGGCGGCACACGCTGGTCAGATACTTGGGCGACACGCACAGTTCGTCGGCATAGGACTTCACGCTGCGGTGTCCGTCCACATTGCTGGTTACCAGGAACAGGAAGCGGCGGTAGAGTTTGTCGCCCTGTCTCAGTATGTTCTGGTTGTCGGGCGTGTGTCGGTCGATGAACGACAGCAGGTCGATTGAGAACGACTTGAGGATGCTTGCAACGGTTTCTTTGCTGGCAAACTGCGGATGATTCATCTTGAAGTCGGCGAGTTCGTAATACTTGAGCAAGAGTTCCAGTTCTTCGGGCTCGAGTTTGATGATGGGTGTTTCCTGCAGTTGCACGACGGCGTCGACGAGCCCCTTGTTGATGAGCGAGAAACTCATTTCGGGCTTGATGGCGCATAACTTGCACGACATGTCCTCGCTGGTTTCGATTATCTCCACATAAGACCCCGTGTTGACAAACAGAGCGTCGTGTTGTGAGAGTACATGCGGTTTTTTGTTGACGGTTACCTTGATGTTGCCGCTCAAGCAGAATACAAGCGCTATGAAATTTACATGGAACGTGCAGTTGAATGTGGGTCCCGATGTGATATTATCGGCGAAGTATAACTCGCCATCAAAGTACTTCATCTTCTTGGATACCGTTGGGACGTCCTGAAGATTCAGATTTATTATTTCCCGATTACTCATTGTGTTGCAGTTTTAGATAAAAGTGTAAGTAATATTTTAGTAACTTGTTTATATATAGAATGGACATAAGGGTTGTAGCACCCTTATGCCCATCATAGTGTTGGTATGATTAATCCTCGCGGATTGTGTCTACAAAGATGTTGATGATTTCCTCTCGTGTAAGGAAACGGGGGTCGCCGTCAAACATAGCGCTGCCGGTAGCAATGGCGTTGTCGGCCAGAGCATCTACATCGGCAATTGTGAAACCGTATTCGCTCAGTTTGATCTTGTCGACCTTGCACTCGCGCTTCATGATAGCCAGAGCGTCGAGGAAGTCGCCGGGACGTGCACTCTTGTGCTGTGTCATCTTCTCGGCCATCTTCATGTAGCGCTTCATAGTGTCGTTCTTGAAGGTCTTGAAGTAAGCCTTAGAGAGGGCGATGAGACCTGCTCCGTGGGGCAGTTCGGGGTGCAGAGCGCTCAGGGCGTGCTCCATAGCGTGCTCGCCGGTGCAGCCGCTGGTGCTCTCTACCATGCCTGCGAGTGTGCTTGCCCAAGCCACCTTGGTGCGTGCCCACAGGTTGTTGCCGTCGTTAACAGCCACGGGGAGGTACTTGTATAATAATCGCACTGCCTCGAGTGCGTAGAGGTCGCTGATGGGAGAGTGAGCCTTGTTGATGTAGCCCTCGGCTGCGTGGAAGAACGCATCAAAGCCCTGGTAGGCAGTGAGTGCGGGAGGAACCGAAAGCATGAGCTCGGGGTCAACGATTGCGAGGGTGGGATAGATGTGGCGGTTGCCGAAGCCCATCTTCTCGTGAGTTTCTTCGTTGGTGATTACGCCCCACAGGTCAATCTCGGTACCTGTGCCGGCGGTTGTGGGGATTGCTACAATGGGGAGCGCGCCGGTAACCTTCTTGCCGCCGCCTGTGCCGCCCTGTACATACTCCCAGAAGTCGCCGCCCATGTGGGCTGTGATGGCGATTGCCTTTGCGGTGTCGATGCTGCTGCCGCCGCCCAGGCCTATAACGAAGTCACACTTGTTGTCGAGGCACATCTGTGTACCTTCCATTACATGTGACTTTATGGGGTTAGGTAATATCTTGTCAAATGTCACACTCTCGACGCCTGCTTTGTCGAGTTGCTCCTTGAGGCGATCGAGATAACCGAGACGTTTCATCGATGTACCGGCCGAGATTACTATCAAGGCTTTTTTGCCAGGAAGGCGCATGGTTGACAGGTTTCTGAGTTCCCCGGCGCCAAACACGAGTTGGGTCGGGATGTTCAATCCGAATTTCATTTTACCTTTCATAATCTTTAGATTTTAAGGCGCACAATGCGCCATGGTTAGTATCTGTGGTAAAGTTAGCAATTATTTTCCACATTCCAAAAGGTTTTTAAAGCGAAAAAGTAAAATAATGCATAATTGTCGAAATATCCCGTTTTTTATACCGAAAAGGACTGCAGGCAACACCCGCCGCAATCGTGGAGAAGGTGTTGCTTGCAGTGTCGGGAAGATTATTGCACCTTTGCGAGCATGAGGAGCAGACGCGCCCTTGCCACTTGCCACGCGGTGCCGTAATAGGTGTTCTCATCGCCATAGAAGCGCATCAGGGCATAGTTGGCCATCATGTCTACGATTAATCCTGCCATGGTTTCGGTGTGGCAGTCCATTGTCTGCGGTAGCGATAGTCCTATGGTAATATTACCAGTTTCGATGTGCGGGTTATAGTTCCAATGCGACACATAGGCGCTTATGCGGGGACGCAGGTCGGCAAGGCCGTCTTCAATGCGCATTTCGAGCATGCGTGCGTTGTCGGGGGTGAGTACTTTTACGTCGGTTTCATAGGCCGCGTGCCATGCGCTCTCGGCATAGATGCGGTCAAGGATGGTTTCAAGATCTATAGTGATAATCATGGTGTCGGGAGATAAGGTGTGTTAATGGTTAAGATTGGGTGTGACGTGCCTGATGTGGTGGTAGGCATACCGGGGTGTGATGAAGAATCGCGATGCACGGCAGTTTTCGAGCACAAACTCGGTGGCACGTGCTATTGATACTTGTTTGCTGTCGCACAGTTGCTTCACTTTGTCGGCAATCTCTTGCCACATCATGGCTTGCAGTGACGGCTTTACCGGATTACCGCTGCCGTTGAGTATGTTGCTTACCACGATGTAGGCTCGGTCGTAGCTCACGTGATAGCGTGGCTGGGTGTTGAGTACGGTGAAGTCGATTGCCGCTCGGCGTGCATCGGGCACTCCTTGATCGAGCATCAGGTCAAGGACACGCCGGTAGGCTTTGATAAACTCGGTGTCGCGCTCCATGCGACTGCGGTGCTTGCCGCTGATGCCGGTGTCGCCGGCATAGTTGTAGTGTGTGTTTTTCATAAATAGTTTAGATGTTTATTTATTTTGCTTGTTGATTAACACTGCAAAGTTAATACTTTAAATGGTAAAATGCAAATAAAATAAGGTAAAAATACAATCAGTGCGTGTGTTTTTATTTTCACCTTTGAGAAAAACTGGGGCTAAATCCTTCATTGTATTGAAATTATTACTATCTTTACATCTTGAAAGAATTATCAACTTAAAACCACATATAGAATTATGTTCAGCAAAGAAACCTACGTTAACCGTCGTGCCGAGCTCAAGAAGCTTGTGAAGAGCGGTCTGATATTATTCTTTGGCAACAACGAGTCGCCGTGTAACTATCCCAAAAACGCGTTTTATCCATTCCGTCAGGACTCTTCGTTCCTCTACTACTTCGGTCAGAACCGTGATGGTCTGGTGGGTGTTATCGACATTGATAACGACAAGGAAATCCTCATAGGCGATGACATCGACATCGAGGATATCGTGTGGTATGGCTCGGTTGACAGCATGGCCGACATGGCTGCCCAGGTGGGCGTTGCCAACAGTGCTCCCATGAGCGCACTCAAGCAGTTGTGTGATGAGGCTCGTGCCAAGGGCCGCACTATCCACTTCCTGCCGCCTTACCGCCACGACAACATGATTCAGATAATGGACCTGCTGGGTATCCATCCCTCGCAGCAGCGCAAGGCTGTTTCGCAAGAACTGCGCATGGCAGTCATCAAGATGCGCAGCGCCAAGAGTGCACTCGAGATTGAAGAACTGGAGCGCGCCAGCGTTATCGGCTACAACATGCACACCACTGCAATGAAGCTTGTGAAACCCGGTTTGAGCGAGAAGTATATCGCAGGCCAGATTGATGGTATCGCACTCTCTTATGGTGCCAAGACAAGTTTTGCAACCATCTTCTCACAGCATGGCGAAATCATGCACGGCAACCCCTCGGAGGCTTTGCTCGAGGACGGTCGCCTCGTGCTGTGTGACTGCGGTGCCGAGACCGTGAACAACTATTGCAGCGACCACACCCGCACAATGCCCGTCAACGGCAAGTTCACTCAGCGCCAACTCGATATTTACAGCATCGTTGAGGAATGCCACGATCTGGCTCTCAAGGTAGCTGCTCCCGGTGTGAAATACATGGATGTTCACTTCGCTGTGTGCCGTCTCATGACCGAGCGCCTCAAGGAACTTGGCCTGATGAAGGGCGACGTGGACGAGGCTGTTGCTGCCGGTGCTCATGCCATGTTCATGCCCCACGGATTGGGTCACATGATGGGT
>DCGA01000126.1:0-5064 GCA_002314465.1 bacterium UBA1790
GGCCGATGTGCAGTGAGTCGGCTGTAGGGTCGATGCCCACGTAGGCCGATGTCATTTCCTTCTTGAGTTGTTCTTCGGTTCCGGGCATGATGTTGTTAATCATGCCACGCCATGTAAGTTCTTCTACGAAATTCATCTTGTTATCTTAATGTTTTTATTGTTTTCAATCGTGTGTACCGGGTGCTAACCCATACCAAATTGCAAAGTTACAACATTTTAGCGAAACCCGAAACACGTTTGCCCCTAAAACTGCTAATTAGGCCGCACAGGCACAGCAATTGCGGCGGTAAAATCGTGCTGATTCCGCCTGTGATAACGTCCCTTGTTTATGCCTGCGGGAGGTTATTTTTCTTGCTTTACCTGGTTGAGGTAGTCCTCAAGGCCGGCGACGATGGCCGAGGCGATTTTCTTGCAGTGGGCGGGGTCGCACAGCATCTCCTCGTCGGGCAAACTGCTCATGTACAGCACTTCGAGCAGCGCATTGGGGTACTCGGTGGGCATGTTGAGCGAGAAGTTGAAGTTGCCTGTGAGGCCGGCATCCTTGTGTCCGCAGCCCAGCAGGTGCTTGAGCATGGTCGCTGCCAGCGCGCGGTTGGTGATGTGCTTGTAGTAGGTGCTGCTGCCCTGGGGCTCGAAGGGCGAGCCGCCCGAGTTGTTGTGGATGGCAAACATGATGTCTACGCCGGCGTCCTTGAACACTCTCTTGCGCTCGGTCATGCTTATCGACGAGTCGTCGCTGCGGCTCAGCACTACCTTTGCGCCCTTGGCCTCGAGTTGTTGCTTTACGAGGTTCACGAGTTGCAGGTTGATGGTTGACTCGGTAAGCCCTGAGTGGCCTATCGCTCCGGGAGCCGAGCCGCCGTGGCCGGCGTCAAGGCCTATGGTAAGGTCCTTGAGGTTGAGCGACGGGGTGTGCTTCACGTCGATGGTGAGGTAGTTCCCCTGGTAGCGCACTTCATATCCCCAGGCATACTTTTTCTTGAGCTTGATAACAACGCGGAACACATCGCTGTCGACCTGGCTGAAGTCCACATAGTCGACCATTCCCAGCGTGCCGTGTTGCGATATCCAGTTGCTGTTGTTCATGGCGCCGAAGATGTCAACGCAGATGGTTGTGGGGTCGATCTGTGTCCATGCGTGATAGGGCAGGCGGCAAGGCAACGACACGGTCACGCGGTCGTACTTGCCCTTGTCGCTATATGAAATGGAGCCGGTGTTTACTTGCTTCACGGTGGCATCGCTGGGTTTTACATTCTCTTTTTGCACATAGGCAAAACGCTGCGACGACAACTGCACCTTATACAGGTTGGCATAGTCGCCCACGACTTTGAGTGCGATACCCTCGTCTATGTAGCCCATCTTGGAGCCACCCAGGCGGTCGGTGCCGTTGCCATATTGCAGGAATGCGCCTGGCAGGGTCTCCACGGTGAACAGCACATCGCGCATCACAGGCGTGTCGGCAGGCTTGGCATCACCCTTGGCGGTGCGGGTCACGGTTACGGTCTTGCTGGTGGTGCGACCGTCCTTTGTGGCCTCTACCACGATGTTGTTGTCGCCCTCGGCGAGTGCAACCTGAGCGCCGAAGCACCCTGTTTTATACACATGGGCAGCAGTGCCGTTGACGGTGGCTGTTGCGCCCGGTTCGGTCTTGCACACGATGCGCGTGTAGTCGCGTGTGGTGGGGCGCTCGCCGCCCACATACTCTACCGATGGCTGTGCCGTAGCCGCTATGCCGAGCAGCAACATGGTTGTCACTAATAATTGTTTCATGCTTGTATGGGTTTATTTGTCAAAGTTTCGTGATGCGAATGGCAGCGCCTCGCGCAGTGCAAGGTGCCAGTACTCCCAGTTGTGGACGCCGTTCTTGACGCGGAGTTCCGACTTGATTTTCTTGCTGCGCATAGCCACGTGAATCTTTACCGAGAGTTCAAAGAGGCCGTCGTCGTCGCCGCAGTCAAAGAACCACTTGACGGTGCGCATCTGTGCTGCTTGTTCCTCGGTCGCGTTCTCGGCATACTTGACTGCCGAGTTCTGCTGAACCGACAGACAGGTATAGTAGAACTTGTCCTTGGGCATATCGGCTTTTATTTCGGGCTGGTCGAGCCATGCGCTCATGGCGTAGCACGACGAGAACTTGTCGGTGTGGTGCTGGGCGTAGACTGCGCTGCCGCCGCCACCCATCGAGAGGCCCATGATGGCACGGTGCTGCTTGTCGCCCACGCCGCGGTACTTGGCCTCGGCGCCGGGGATGAGTTCGTCAAAGAAGAAATCCTCGTAGTTCCACCCCGGCATGTTGAAGTATCCGTTCCGAATATTGTGGATGTCGGGATGTCCGGCATTGGGCATGATTACAATCATCTCGGTAGCCTCGCCGGTGCCTATCAGTTCGTCGGCAACGGTCTGCATGCCGCCTTGCTTTGCCCAATTCTCGTATCCGCCATACAGGCCGTGCAGCAGGTACACAACGGGGTATTTCTTGTCGGTCTTGTCAAATCCGTTGGGGAGGTATACATTATACTTGACTGTTGTGCCCAGCACCTTGCTCTCGATGCTGTCGGTAACAATTTTGCCAGCCCATGCGTTGAGGCAGGCGGCACACATGAGTGCCATGAGTATACATTTGGTTTTCATATAGTTTATATTAATTTAGTTCATAAAACGTTTTTTAAACCATAATGCAAATACGGGGTCGGTAAATTGCAACTTGCGACCATCAGATTCTATGAGGTCGGCGTTTACAAGTGCTTCTTTGAGTCGAGTGATGTTAGAGGCACTGCCAAGGTTATACTCTTCGCGTATGTTGGCGTTACCATACCCGTCCTTGACTCCGGAGGCAATGGCTCGCAAGAAGTTCATTTGGTACTCAGTAAGAGGATTGGTTTGTTCGAGGAACAAAAGTTCGCAACTATCCACCAAACTCTTCTGGGCATACATGATATGCTCTGTGGTGACAGTATCGCCTTCGTCGGTGAGCGAAAAAACATGCCATGCCAGTTGTTGTACATAAGAAGAGTAACCGTCAACTAAATTGCAAATTTGAGATGCAAGATCTTCGGAAATGCTACGTTGTCTTTCGGCAAAGTGTGATACAATGTATTCGACCCAGGTAGATGTGGGGATGCGTGGAAGAAACATTAAGTCTCCAAACTGATAAAACGGCATCTTCTTGTTTTGAAAAATATCAGACATCATATGTTTCTTGCTACCAAACAGACAGTAAGAAACGTTTTTTTGATGCTGCCATATAGAGCGCAGTCTCTTTTGAATGGTAACGGAATCAGACCATTCACCTATTTGCTGAAATTCGTCGATACAGATTACAATCCTCTTGCCTTTCTTTTCGGCAATGGATTCGGCCAGGTTAAGTATTTCTTCGGGAGAATGAGTCTTGGGTGTGATACCCAGTGCTATTGAGAATTCACTTGATGGCTCGGGGGCAAATGAGATTTTTGGAGACAATCTTGCCAAAAAACCACGTGCATTATCCATCCACAACTGCAGTGTTGAGGCGGTTTGTTTAAGAAGTGCCTCAACTAATGTATTGTAAAATTCGTATTCACTTTTGCATCCAAAAATGTCAACATACACTGTGATAACGTCACTATTTATCTTTTTGCGTGCGTGTTGCACAAGGGATGTTTTGCCCCAGCGACGGGGCGAAATAATAATTGTGTTTACCCCTTCCTCAAAGTTTAGTTTGAGTTGCCGCGTTTCTTGCTCTCTACCTATGAAGTTATAGTCGCTGACAGATACGCCAAATACAAAACTACTGTTTCTGATTGCCATAAGAATATATTTTATGTGGCAAAGATATAACAAAAACGCTAAATACACAAACTTGTGTAACACAAACTTGTGTATTTTGTGTGTTTTTATCTGCGGTGATTCTTCTTGAGGTAGTTGATGAGAAGGGCGGGGCGGTCGGTCTGGATGAGTGTAGCACCGTTATCGAGCAGCCACTGCCATGAGTCGCGCGTGTTGCCGTAGAGCACAGCCACATCGTCGTCGTGGCCTGCACACAGCGATGCCCACAGCGAGTTAATCCACACCTTTATGCCGTAACCGCGTATTTTCTCTATCATGGCCTTCTCGTGCTCACCGTATTTCTTGAAGCAGCACTCAATGGCTACGGGATGCACCGTTGCCCACTCATCGATGAACTGGCCTGCATCGTCGCGGTCAATGCTCACTATGGGCATGTAGATGGAGTTGTTGAGGGCCTCGCTGTTCTCGCGCTGCACCTTGTCGAGGCGGTGTCCGCTTTTAATCACAATCTGCTCCACCATGTCCATCTCGCGGGCAAGTTCATACACCTCCTGGAAGTACTCGTAGCCCTTGTCGATGTTGATGAGTATCTTGCCCTTGGTCACGGCAAATACTTCCTCGATGGTGGGAATCTGCACCGTGGTGACGCGGCCCATGCCGTTCTTCAGTCGCAGCGCCTTAATCTCTTCGAGGGTGAGGTCGCACACGCGTCCCTTGCCGTTGCTGGTGCGGTTCACGTCGTGGTCGTGCATGAGCACGATGTGGCCGTCCTTTGTCTTCTGCAGGTCTATCTCTACCATGTCCACACCCATGTCGATGCAGTGCTGCATCGCCGGAAGCGAGTTCTCGGGCGCATTGCGCCAGTCTCCGCGGTGAGCCACCACGACGACATGCTTGCCCTTGGGGTCGTTCAGGGCTTTCAGGGTCTTGGAAAAATCGGTTGCCGATGCCCACAGGCACATCACGGCCGTGAGCAAGAGCAGGGATGTCCTTTTCATAATTGATCGATTATCTTCACGAGGTCGGCCACGCCCTCGGTTGCGGGTTTGGCGATCACGGTTACCCATGCGGGTACCTGGGCCGGCTTGGGGTCGATGTAGAACACTTTGGCCTTGCTCGGCGCATATTGCAGAAGCGCTGCGGCGGGTTTTACCGACAGGGTGGTGCCTATCACGACAAACACATCGGCGTCTTCAACCAGTCGGCATGCCGGGCCGAAGTTGGGAACGTCTTCGCCGAAGAACACGATGTGAGGGCGCACGGGGTTGCCGTCGCGGTCGCATGTGGCGGGCGAAGTGC
>DCGA01000126.1:5101-15545 GCA_002314465.1 bacterium UBA1790
CCTCGCAAGGCAATTGGTAGAACTTGTAGGGCTGTCGCATTGTGCGCACCTTCATGAGTTCGCCGTGCAGGTGCAGTACCTTGGTCGAGCCGGCGCGTTCGTGCAGGTCGTCCACGTTCTGGGTGATAATCTGCACATCATGCTTCTTTTCAAGTTCGGCAAGCAGGGTGTGTGCTGCATTGGGTTTTACGCCCACGAGTTGGGCTCGGCGCTCGTTGTAGAAACGGTGCACGAGTGCCGGGTCGCGTGCAAATCCCTCGTCGCTTGCCACGTCCATCACGGGATAGTTTTCCCACAGTCCACCGGCATCGCGGAAGGTGGTGATGCCGCTCTCGGCGCTAATGCCTGCGCCGCTCGATACAACAATCTTCATAACTTAAACTACAGATTACACAGTTTTTTGTGATTAATAAACTACAGATTACGCAGATTGCACAGATTTTTTTTTGATATATAAACTACAGATTACGCAGATTACACAGATTTTTTTGATATATAAACTTTTTATTTGAGGTTGACATATCGTTCAAACTTCAGACTGGTTTCCCCGAAGTTGAGTAGATACCCAACCTTTTTGCCTGTGGCTTTTAAATAATTCACTGTTTGCGCTCGGTGAGAGGCATCAACGGCCGTTACGGCCTTGAGTTCTATAATGATCTCATTGAAGCAAACGAAGTCTGCCTTGTATTGCTGTGCCAGAGGGTGTCCCTTATAGTTGATGGTAATAAATTTTTCTCTTTCAAATGGGATGCCGCGCAAGGTGAATTCTAACTCTAAGGCTTCTTGGTACACTTTTTCAAGGAAACCGCACCCCAACTGTGAGTGGACTTCCATTGCCGCACCAATAATAGCGCGCCCCTCCTCTTTAAGAACAAAACTTTCCATCAACTGATATCTGTGTAATCTGCGTAATCTGTAGTTACATCATTTATAATCTGTGGTTAAAAGTTTTAGCCCTTGAAGCGCTTGGAGAGCTTTTCGATCATGTCGCGGGTCATGCTGTCGAGGTCGTACTCGGGTTTCCAGCCCCATTCCATGCGAGCGCAGGTGTCATCAAGGCGGTTGGGCCATGAATCGGCGATACCTTGTCTCAGTGCATCAACCTCATATACCATTTCAAAGTCGGGAATGTATTTCTGGATGCTTTCGTAGATGATTTCGGGGTCAAAACTCATCGAGGCGATGTTAAACGAGTTGCGGTGTTGCAACTTGGTGGGGTCGGCCTCCATGATTTCGATTGCCGCTCTCAATGCGTCGGGCATGTACATCATGTCCATGAATGTGCCGGCCTTGATGGGGCATACAAACTTCTCGCCCTTAACCGCGCTGTAATAGATGTCGACTGCATAGTCGGTTGTGCCGCCTCCGGGAGGAGTAACATAACTGATAAGGCCGGGGAAACGCACCGAACGGGTGTCAACGCCAAACTTGAGCGCGTAATAGTTGCTGAGCAACTCACCCGAAACCTTAGTCACGCCATACATTGTGCGTGGCTGCTGGATGGTGTCCTGTGGTGTGCCGTCCTTGGGCGCGTTGGGGCCGAAAGAACCTATTGAACTGGGTGTGAACACCGCGCACTTGTTTTCGCGTGCCACCTCCAGGGTGTTGAGCAGACCGTTGATGCCTATGTGCCATGCCAGCATGGGTTTGTTCTCGGCAACGGCGCTCAGCAGTGCCGCCAGGTTGTAGATTGTGTCGACATTGTATTTCTTTACAACGTCGGCAATCTGCTGCGCATTAGTGATGTCGACCACCTCCGCTGGGCCACTCTCGGCAAGTTCTCCCTTGGGCTCGGCACCGGGGATATATCCTGCCACCACATTGCTGCCGCCGTAGATGCTGCGCAGCTTCATTGCCAGTTCTGAGCCAATCTGGCCCGTAGAACCGATGATAAGGATATTTTTCATTGTTTAAGTGTTATCTTGTATTCCTTTAAAGGTTACTTGAGGAGTTCGCCCTTAACCTTGATGAAGGCTGCGATGGCCTTGTCGAGGTGAGCGCGGTCGTGACCGGCCGAGAGCTGTACGCGTATGCGTGCCTCGCCCTTGGGAACTACGGGATAGTAGAATCCAGTAACGTATATGCCCTCTTGCTGCATGCGTGCCGCAAAGTCTTGCGAGAGCTTAGCGTCGTAGAGCATAACGGCGCAGATGGCGCTCTGGGTGGGCTTGATGTCGAAGCCTGCCGCAAGCATCTTGTCGCGGAAGTAGTTCACGTTCTCGACCAACTTGTCGTGCAGTGCGTTGCTCTCCTTGAGCATCTTGAACATCTCGATGCTTGCGCCCACGATGCCGGGAGCGATAGAGTTAGAGAACAGGTAGGGACGAGAGCGCTGACGCAGCATGTCGATGATTTCCTTGCGGCCGGTAGTGAAACCGCCCATAGCACCGCCGAATGCCTTGCCCAGCGTGCCGGTAAAAATGTCAATCTTGCCGTAGAGGTCAAACTGCTCGGCAACACCGTGGCCGGTGGGGCCTACAACGCCGGCAGAGTGCGACTCGTCGACCATTACCAGTGCGTCATATTTCTCGGCAAGTTCGCATATCTTGTCCATGGGAGCCACGTTGCCGTCCATCGAGAATACACCGTCGGTTGCGATGAGGCGGAAGCGCTGAGCCTGTGCCTCGATGAGGCATTTCTCCAGTTCTTCCATGTTGGCGTTGGCATAGCGGTAGCGTTTAGCCTTGCACAGGCGCACACCGTCGATGATTGATGCGTGGTTGAGCGCATCGCTGATGATTGCATCATCGGGACCGAGCAATGCCTCAAACAGACCTCCGTTGGCGTCAAAGCATGAGCCGTAGAGGATAGCGTCCTCGGTGTGGAAGTAGTCGGCAATCGATGCCTCGAGTTCCTTGTGGATATCCTGTGTGCCGCAGATGAAGCGCACACTCGACATGCCGTAGCCGTGGTCCTTCATTGTGTTGATGGCTGCATCGATGAGGCGGGGATTGTTAGAGAGGCCAAGGTAGTTGTTGGCGCAGAAGTTGAGTACTTCACTGTCGGGCTGCACCTTGATGTCGGCGCGTTGTTCGGTGGTGATGATTCGCTCGTTTTTATACAAGCCGGCTGCTTTGATGTCGGCAAGTTCCTGATTCAGGAACGCTTGCATTTTTCCATACATAGCTATGAGGTTTTAACTTCGTTAATTGGTTTGGAGTTTCAATGCACAAAGTTATTCATTTTATATGAAAAAAACAAATAAAAAGTGGGGTCTATTGTGCTAAAAATAAGCACTCCCCGTGCATTGTGCATTGATGGTTGCGTCGGGAGTGCTTATAATGTGTAAGTTAGTGGTTTTTTAGCGGTGCTGCGACACGAGGCGTATGGTGCCGTCGGGGTTGTAGTAGAGTTTGTCTACAGCCACCGAGCGCGATTCGTTCTTGTGCGAGAGGTCGCTGGTGTGGTAGAACAGGAACCACTCGCCCTTGTACTCCACGATGCTGCCGTGGGTCATTGCGCACGACTGTGAGGCAAGTATCATTCCCTTGTACACCCATGGTCCCGCGGGACTGTCGCTCATGCAGTAGTGCATGCGGTTGGCTCCCTCAAAGTTGTCGGCATAACTCAGGTAGTACTTGCCATTATACTTGTGTACCCAGGCGCCCTCGTGGAAATCAACGAGACCTTCTACCTCCTTAAGAGGCTCGGCAAGTTCGGTCATGTTCTCCTTTACGCGCGCCATGAACAGGTGGCTGCCACCGCCGTAGTAGAGGTAGGGCGTGCCGTCGTCGTCGATGAAAAGGCACGGGTCTATCATGTTCCATCCGCCCACATAGCCGTCGGGCGCTTTCATGGGTTCGTCCAGCACCTTGAAGTCACGGTCGGGCTTGTCGCTCACGGCGATGCCAACTTTCCACGATGTGGCCCAGTTTTCCTCGCTGGGGTGGGGGAAGTAGAAGTAGTATTTCCCGTTCTTGTAGGCACAGTCGGGAGCCCACATGAAGCCGCCGTCCTTGCGCCCCCACTTCACCATGTCGCTGTTCACGATTTCGCCGTGGTCGGTCCAGTTTACCATGTCGTCGGTCGAGAACACGTGGTACTTATCCATCAGGTCACAGCCACGGGCAGGGTATATGTCATGAGACGGGTACAGATATAGCCTTCCGTCTTCCCACACGTGTGCCGAGGGGTCGGCAGTGTACATGTGGGTGATAATCGGGTTTGCTCCGAGCACGATGGGTTTCTGTGCGACATCCTTGGTGGTGTTGCACGAGGTGCTTGCAAGTGCCAGGACACTAACCGATATGAGGGCAAGATTTCTCATTTGCTATGGGTGAAAAAAGTAAATCAGCGGTGCTGCGATACGAGGCGTATGGTGCCGTCGGGATTGTAATACAGTTTATCAACGCATATCGAGCGAAGTTCAGCCTTGTGCGAGAGGTCACTGTTCATGTAGAATAAGAACCATTCGCCCTTATACTCCACGATGCTGCCGTGGGTCATGGGGCAGGTGGTAGCGGCAAGGATGATGCCCTTGTATTCCCAGGGACCCATGGGGCTGTCGCTCATGCAATAAAGCATGCGGTTGGCGCCGTTGAAGTTGTCGGCATAACTCAGGTAGTACTTGCCGTTGTACTTGTGTACCCATGCCCCCTCGTGGAAGTCTACGAGTCCTTCCATGCCCTTGAGTGGCTCGGCGAGTTCTATCATGTTGTCCTTGAGGCGTGCGCCGTACAGATGGCCGCGGCCGCTGTAGTAGAAGTAAGCCTGGCCGTCGTCGTCGACAAACACGCAGGGATCAATCATGTCCCAGCCTCCAAGACCCTCGATGGGCTTGTCCAGCACCTTGAAGTCACGGTCGGGCTTGTCGCTCACGGCAACGCCTATCTTCCACGATGATGACACGTAACTCTCGCTGGGGTGTGGGAAGTAGAAATAGTATTTTCCGTTCTTGTAGGCACAGTCGGGAGCCCACATGAAACCACCTTCGGGACGTCCCCATTTCACCATGTCGCTGTTCACGATTTCGCCGTGGTCGGTCCAGTTGACCATATCATCGGTCGAGAACACGTGGTACTTGTCCATCAGGTCGCAGCCTTTGGCGGGGAATACGTCGTGAGAGGGATATACATAGAGGCGGCCGTCGGCCCATACATGTGCCGAGGGATCGGCAGTGTACATGTGGGTGATGAACGGGTTTGCTCCGAGTTCAATGGGTTTCTGTGCGACATCTTTGGTGGTGTTACACGAGGTGNNTTGCAAGTGCCATGGCACACACCGATGCCATTAAGAAGAGATTTTTCATAAGAATTGGTTTTTGTCGTTTTTTCTAATCTACAAAGTTAGCATACAACTTGTGCATTAAATGCCATGAATGTTGCAAAAAATAGAAAAATGCCATGTATTTCGCTTGATTTTGTTCCATAAACGTATCTGATGTCCCTTTTGTCTCCCTTTTTGTGCCTATTTTATTTTTAACTTTTCGGCAATTATGTTTATCTTTGCAAGATAAAATGGAACAGAAGAGAACTGTATATTTTGAGACCTTGGGTTGCAAACTCAATTTTTCTGAGACCGCAACCTTGGGACAACTGCTCGCCGAGGCCGGAATCGAAACGGTGGAGGATGGCGGTACACCCGACGTGTGTGTGCTCAACACCTGCAGTGTTACCGAACTTGCCGACAAGAAGGGCCGCCAGCGCATACGCAGCCTGGCTAAGCGTTACCCCGATGCCCTCATCGTGGTCACAGGCTGCTATGCCCAACTCAAGAGTGCCGAGATTGTACAGTTGCCTGGCGTGGACATCGTGCTGGGACAGGAGCAGAAAGCCGATATCGTGAAATTCGTTAAGCAATGGCTTGACGACAAGAACAGCATAGAAGAAGTAACTCCCACACGCGACATTCGTCGCTTCAGCCCGTCGTGCGAGTGCGGCAGCCGCACCCGTTACTGGCTCAAGGTGCAGGACGGATGCGATTACTACTGCAGTTACTGCACCATTCCCATGGCTCGCGGACGCAGCCGCAGTGGCACTATCGAGAGTCTCGTGGCACAGGCACAGGATGTTGCCGACCGTGGTGGCAAGGAAATCGTCATCACCGGGGTCAACATAGGCGACTTCGGCAAGAACACCGGCGAGCGTTTCATCGACCTTATCAAGGCGTTTGATGCTATCGAGGGCATTGAGCGTTATCGCATATCATCTATCGAACCCGACTTGCTCACCGACGAGATAATCGACTGGTGTGCACAGTCGCGTGCTTTCATGCCTCATTTCCACATTCCCCTGCAGTGTGGCAACGACGAGGTGCTGCGCCTCATGCGCCGCCACTACGACCGTGCCCTCTTTGCCGACAAGGTGAAGCGCTGCCAGGAGAAGATGCCCGATTGCTTCATCGGCGTGGATGTGATGGTGGGCAGCCGTGGCGAGACTCCCGAGTTCTTTGAGGATAGTTATAACTTCCTCGCATCGCTCTCGCTGCAGCACCTGCATGTGTTCCCCTACAGTGAGCGTCCCGGCACCATTGCGTTGCGCATCCCCTATGTGGTGAAACAGCGCGAGAAGCAGGAGCGCACTGCACGCATGATAGAATTGAGCGACCGCAGGCAGCGCGAGTTCATCGAGCGTTACCTGGGTACTGAGCGCCCTGTCCTCTTCGAGGCTCCCCATGGCGACTCGCCCATGCATGGCTTCACCGACAACTATATACGCGTGAACGTGCCTCACCGCCCCGAACTGGTCAATACTGTGGGAATGGTGCGCCTCGATAAGATTAACGACGACCTGACAGTAGATTCAACCATCGTATGAAGAAAGTAGCTGTAATAATACTCAACTGGAACGGTGCGGCGCTGTTGCGCAGGTATCTCACCACTGTTGTTGCCAATACCAACCCCGAAATTGCCGACGTTGTTGTTGCCGACAACGGTAGCACCGACGAGAGCCTTGAGGTCCTTGCCAGTGAGTTCCCCTCAGTTAAGGTTATTCGCCTTGACGAGAACTATGGTTTTGCCGAGGGCTATAACCGTGCGATTGCTGTAACCGAAAACGAGTATACCGTGCTTCTCAACAGCGATGTGCGCACTCCCGAGGGTTGGCTTGACCCCATGCTCGAATACATGGAGGCTCACCCCGAGGTGGGCGCGTTGCAGCCCAAGTTGCTTCACGATGGTGTTGAGGGCAAGGAAATGTTTGACTATGCCGGTGCGGCAGGTGGTTACATCGACTGCCACGGCTATCCCTATTGCCGCGGCCGCATCTTCGACTCGGTAGAGGACGACAACGGACAGTACGACAATATCACGCCCAGCATTGTGTGGGCAAGCGGTGCATGCCTCTTGGTGCGCACGGCCCTGTACAAGCAAGTGGGCGGTCTCGACAAGGACTTCTTTGCCCACATGGAAGAGATAGATCTGTGCTGGCGCATCATCTTGAGCGGTAGTGAGATACGCATGCTCCCCACGAGCCGTGTTTATCACTTGGGCGGTGCAAGCCTTGCCTATGGCAATCCGCGCAAGACCTACCTCAACTTCCGCAACAACCTGTTGCTCCTTCACAAGAACCTCCCCGAGAAGGATGCTAAGCGCACTCTTTTCGTCCGTCGCTTGCTCGACACTCTCGCTTGGGGCATGGCTGTTGCAAAGTTCCACTGGGGCGATGCCAAGGCTATCCTGAAGGCCCATAACGACTTCAGGAAGATGCGCAAGGGATACACGACGCATCCCACCCGCAACCTGCTCAAGGAGATGCCCGAGTGCCGCTGCAACATCATCGTCGACTACTACCTGCGTGGTCGCAGAAAGTTCTAAGACAATTTTCAGATACCGATTATAATTATCAACTTCACAAATAAAAACCAAAAAAACTAAGTATTATGATTACTATGATCCTTCAGTTGCTGGTAGTATTACTGGCTTTGTACGTGGGCTCTCGCTATGGTAGCCTTGCACTGGGTGCCATCTCGGGTATTGGCCTTGCCGTACTGGTGTTGTGCTGGGGTATGAAACCCGGTACTCCTCCCACCGATGTTATTTACATCATCATTGCCGCAGTCACTTGTGCCGGCATGATGCAGGCGTCGGGCGGTATGGACTGGCTCATCCAGCTTGCCGAGAAACTGTTGCGCAAGCATCCCAAGTACATCACTATTTATGCGCCCTTGTGCACATTCTTCCTCACCGTGCTCGTTGGTACCGGTCATGTTGTTTACACCCTCATGCCCATCATCTGCGACATCTCGCTCAAGAAGGGCATCCGTCCCGAGCGTCCCTGCGGTGTTGCAAGTATCGCTTCACAGGTGGGTATCACATGTTCGCCCATTGCTGCGGCAGTAGTGGCATTCACTACTATCTCGTCGGCCAATGGTTTTGATGTTACCATTCCCCAGGTACTCATGGTGAGCATCCCCGCTTGTTTGTGCGGCCTTATGGCTGCTGCGGCCTGCTCTTACAACCGTGGCCTTGACCTCGACAAAGATCCCGCTTATCAGGCTCGCCTTGCCGATCCTGAGCAGCGCGAATATATGTTCGGCCATAACGCTACAACCCTCGACAAAAAAATTCCCGCAAGTGCTAAGCGTGCCGTTTACATCTTCCTGGCAGCCCTCGTGGTTATCGTGGTATATGCATCTTTCCAGGACTTGCTTCCCACTTACAGCACCGTGAAGGCTATCAAGGGTGCTCCTGAGTTGACAGGTGCGCAGGGATTGGTGATGAGTGCCGACCAGCTGTCCAAGGCCGGTGTGGTGGTAGAGGGTATTACCGAGAAGGTAGACACCCCGCTCAAGATGAACATCGTGATTCAGATTGTCATGATTACCGCTGCTGCGCTCATGATTATCTTCTGTAAGGCTAAGCCCAAAAAGGCCGTTGCCGGCCCGGTATGGCAGAGCGGTATGGTTGCCGTTGTTGCTATCTACGGTATCGCATGGCTTGCCGATACATTCTTTGCCAACTACATGAAGGAGATGCAGGTGGGCCTCGAGGGCATCGTGTCGAGCTACCCGTGGAGTATCGCGTTTGTATTCTTTGCAGTGAGCGTGCTCATTAACTCGCAGGGTGCCGTTGTCGTGGCTATGTTGCCGCTTGCCTATAAACTGGGCATCCCCGGCCCCGTGTTGCTGGGTGTACTTCCCTCGGTCTACGGTTACTTCTTTATCCCCAACTATCCCAGCGATATCGCTACTGTGAACTTCGACCGCTCGGGTACAACCGTTATCGGTAAGTACCTGCTCAACCACTCGTTCATGATGCCTGGCCTCGTGAGCGTAATTGTGAGCACAATCGTCGCTACATTAATCACCCTTTGCTTCTACGGCGTATGAAAAGATACCTTATTTTAGTATTTGCTGCCGTGCTGTGGAGTGGCATGGCTATGGCCGAGGCTGTTGAGACCGAAACCACATCGCAAGAAAGCACGCAGAGCGAGTTCATGAGCGACGAGATACTGCAAGACGGTTTCCTCACGCATCTTCTCAACAATGCCATCGAGACCCGCATGGCCAAGGAGAGTCCTGCTCCCCAGGGAGGTGAGGATAAGCCTTCGTTTGGCCGCACTATCACCAAGTACATCAGTGCGCCCAAGTTTGGCGGTTATGTAATCGGCTCTTACAAGTATAGCAGCCAAGACGGTGCCAACAATGGCCCGGGCTTTGGTGTGCGCCTTGCTCGTGTATATGTTGATGGTACTATCCTCAAGGATTTCAAGTATCGTCTGCAGGTAGAAATCAACGGCACTCCCCACATCAAGGACTTCTTTCTTGACTGGTGCCACTGGAAGGAACTGGGCATCAAGATAGGCCAGTACAAGCGTTGTTTCATCTTTGAGAATCCCTACAACCCGTGGGATGTGGGTGTGGGCGACTACTCGCAGCTCACCAAGAAATTTGCCGGCATGGGCGACCTTAACGGCGAGTCTTCGATGGGTGGCCGTGACCAGGGTATCCAACTGCACGGCGACATCATGCCCATAGGGACCGATCGTCACCGCCTGTTCCACTACGAACTGGGTGTGTACAACGGGCAGGGTATCAATGCCACCGACAAGAACAAACGCAAGGATGTGATAGGTACTATCCAACTGCAACCCATCAAGGACTTGTTCATAGGCGTGTTCGGTTGGTCGGGTAACGCTGTTATCAATGGCGTGACCGTAGACCGCAAGCGCTGGGCTGTGGGTGCCAAGTATGAGCACAACGGCTGGTCGGCACGTGCTGAATATGCACGCGGCAACGGCGAGACAGTGAAGTCGCGTGCCGGCGAGAAGTACACCGTAGTTGATACCGACGGCAAGGAGCATGTGATGCAAGGCGCTACCACCTACTACCTCGACGAGAGCAATGACAAGGCCGATGCCTGGTATGCTACCGTGGGTGTTCCTTTCACCAGTTGGTTCAAACTCTACGGAAAGTATGATGCTTATCGTCGCAATGCGCAGAACAACTCGTTGAGGACCGTGTACAGCCTCTGCCCCAATTTCCAGATTCACAAGAACCTGATGTT
>DCGA01000161.1:0-3913 GCA_002314465.1 bacterium UBA1790
GTGAGTAGCCCCAGGTTGGGGAGCGTAGCGACCTACCTGGGGGTAGCAATGCACCCATATGGGGCTACGTCGGAGACGTTGCATTTGGTCATGACGTTTTAGTCGCGGACTTTCAGCCCGCAGGGTCCACTTTGACACCTTATCCCCGGCCTTCGTTCGCTTCGCTCTCTGCGACCGGGGTTAATATCGCTGACGCGATGTGTCGCGCCTCCAGCGCTCACTGTGGGATTTGTTACGGGGATAATGCTTTTGCCCTTTCAGGGCGGGTGTAGGGAGGGCGTCTGTCACCCAGGGCGTTGCCCTGGGCTATGTGCGACATTGCCCTTTCAGGGCGCTGTGACGGCAACTGGCGCGCCTCCAACGCTATATGCCTTGGGAGGGAAACCTGAGGTTGGGATACCGAGGTGTGTTAAAATTATGTTAAAACAGAAAAAGTGCTTGACTCGTACCTTAGGGCATAGCTTAACTTTGCCGTCGAATTCAAAACCCGATAGCGCGCTATGATAAAAAACAAATTAAAAATCAAAGAGTTCTCCCTGCTCTGCCAAACGACCGTAAAGACGCTGCGCCACTACGAGAAAGTGGGGCTTCTGAAGCCCAACGAGGTGGACGAGTGGACCGGCTACCGCTACTACGACGTGTCGCAGATGCAGACGCTCATGAACATTAAGAGGCTCAAGTCGATGGGATTCTCGCTCGACGAGATTGCATCGCTCACAGCAACAGGCCACCTCACTCCGTCGGTGAATGCCCTCAAGGGTAAGATTGACGAGTGTTTGGACCAGTTGGCTCAACTCACGCGCCGCCTCGACATGCTCAAGAGCCTTGTGGACTCACAAAACAAGATTATTGACATGGAAAAATTTAGTATTGAATCATTGCCACAAATCATCGTAGCGTCGCACCGCGAGGTCATTAAATCTTACGCACACATAGGCCCCATGTGCTACGAGAAAATAGGTCCCGAGATGGCCCGCCTGGGTTGCGTGTGTACCGAACCCGGATATTGCTTTACCGTGGAGCACAACGAATATCGCCCCAACGATATCGACATCGAGTACTGCGAACAGGTGACCGAGATGGGCGAAGACAGCGCCATCGTCCAGTTCAAAGAACTGCCCGCTGTGGAGCGCGCGCTGTGCATGAAACACTACGGCCCCTATGAGAAGTTCTACGAGAGCTTCACCGAGGCGTTCCAGTACATGGAAGAACACGGCTACTCAATTGACGGACAGCCACGCACTTGCTACATCGACGGCATATGGAACCAAGAGGACCCCGAGAAATGGCTCTCAATCATCCAGATTCCCATCAAGTAACATCTGCTTATAGACAAACAGCGAGGGACGCAGCCATCAAGGCTTGCGTCCCTCGTTTTTATTTTTTTCTTAACAATACGATCTATTTCGTCATAAAATCAGGTAAGACTAATTTATATACAGACTCTTTTGCGTGTTCTCTTTGGTGCATAAACATCAGCATATAGATTGGAGCGTACAAAATATTTCCTTTTTCCTTGATGTTTTCGTTGCAAAGTACTATTGCACGCTGAATCTTATATTCATTATTGCTCATCACATTGGAAAGCGCATTGTGCCTTTGATAGTACTTACCAGACTTTACTTCAAGAGGAATTATCTCTGCATCTCGTTCCAACAGGAAGTCCACCTCCCCCTGCGTCTTGCTGTTGAAATAATAGAGATTCCAACCATGGCAGTTGAGCTCTTGTGCTACAACATTTTCGTATATTGCACCGAAGTTTATGTTTGTTTCGCCTTTTAAGATGCGAAGCTGAATTCCACTTGCATACTGACACGAAAGTAAGCCAACGTCATTCTGGAACAATTTGAACAGGTTGCGTTTCTCACTTAGTTTTAGTGGCGCTACCGGGATTTCGGCATTAAATGTAGGCAGAGCCATTTCGGCTTGCTTCAACCACAAGAAATCATTAGCATATTGACGGAAGCGTGCAGTCTCATTCATATCCTTGAGAATAAAACGCTTATTAGGTGCATTCAATTCCGGGGGGATAAGTTCGAATATCTCGTTAATTTGTAATTCACGTCCTGGGTTGTAATTCTTCACATCTTGTTTGTATAAATCAAGGATTTCTTTCTGCTTTGCCTCAACCCGCACAAAATCTTGTGTATCAAGATAGCTCTGCACAGGGGCTGGCATTCCACCAATGATAAGATATAGATGAAATAGTTTCATCATTTCTGTATGAATCATATCATCTACCTTCGTCTTGTTGTTCCAGCACTCTCGTAAAGTATCAATGATCTGCTCACTCACACCAAGAGCAGAGATAAACTCTTCAAAATCTAGAGGAAAGACTCTTTCTTCTTTCATGTAACCGACAGGCCAACTCTCCACCTTCTTTTTCCCATTCAATTCAACGCCAAGCAGACTTCCGCTCAGTGCATACTTATACCTTCCATCTTCAACGAGAAACTTCACCATCGTAATGATTTCAGGACATTTCTGTATCTCATCAAAGAAGATGAATGTCTTACCTGCCTTCAAATTGGTTCGTGTGTATAGGGATATTCGTTGAAGGATTTCTTGTTCCGTATTGGCCGTACGAACCAATTCACACAGGCTCTTGTCCTTATAGAAATTCAACTCTAAATAAACCGGATAGTTTGCCTTTGCATATTTCCGTATTGCATAGCTCTTTCCCACTTGACGAGCTCCCGTCAAGAACAAGGCATTGTTGCTATTTGAGTAGAACTCTGCGATAAACTTGTCTAATTTTCTGGATATCATAGTGATTAGTATTATAAAAAGCGTACACATGCCACTTTTTCAATGCAGTGCAAAGTGTTTTATGCCACTTTTCCAACATTAATTCGGTACAAATGTACACATTTTCCAACAAACAGACAAGAGTTAACGCATAAAATAACTGTTTTTCTCATTCCACCAATACCAATAGAGCACACATGAGCAGGAGACAATTATGGGATGTGAGTAAGGTAATCTTAGTCATCGCACCTATCTCGGCGAATGGCGTTTTATCTTGATATTGTATGCTTGTAGGTCAAGCATTTGTCTATTGCTTCTTGCGAGCGCATAATAACGACAATGTGATACTTTGGACGACGCTTCAGAGCAAAATAGGCAAAAGCCAGTCCGTTAAGAAGCATGGCAACCTGGAGCATGAGCGGGGAGTAATCACACAGGAACTTCTTGTAGACCGCCTTCTCGTCATGAGTAGTATTACCTTTGCCAAAAAGCATTTCGGTTATGAGAAACGCCTTCCTGAATGGTCGTCTTAATATAAGCACATCACCTTTAATCGTGTTAGGATCAACGATAAACGACAGGTATTTTGCAAAACCTGCCGCTGTATGTGCCGACACACGCTCTTCGGCCACATTAACATCGTGGCTGTAGTGAAACACCGATGCGAACTTGCCACGACACATGGCCGACTGTTTGTCCATATATAAATAGAACCCATGTCCCATGACAGCCGTTCCCTTAGAATGCAACGTATCGGGGAATTTTACTTCAACATCAGAGCCATGATACAGAAGCATCTTTGTGTTACTAATGGCACTCACAATTACAAAGACGAGAGCAGGTGAGCGAGTTGCCGTGCTGTGGCGTCGATTTCCTCAATGGACTCGAGCGACGTAGAGTCGAAAGTGATGTGTGCCTGGCTATAGTGAGGCTCGCGCATGGCAAGGTGGCTCTTTACATAATCAAGAATCTCGCTATCGTCCATAGAGGCGATAAGGGGGCGCTTAGCCTTCTGTTCGGGCAATGACAGTCGCGAGGCGATGCGTTCGGGCGAGGTGGTGAGCCATATAGTGAGTCCACGGCTGTTCATCAGTTCCATGTTACCGGGCTGGCACGGAGTACCTCCGCCACAAGCCACAATCACCCCCTGGGCCTGCTGTGCGAC
>DCGA01000161.1:3958-15967 GCA_002314465.1 bacterium UBA1790
ATCTCGCGAAAGCCCTGCTCGCCCACCTTAGCAAAGATTTCCTTTACCGTAGCCTCGCAACGCTCCTCAATGTAGTCGTCAAGGTCGACAAACGGCACTTGCATGTGCTGAGCCAGCGCCATACCCAGTGTAGTCTTGCCACACCCCATGTATCCTATTAAGAAAATCGCATTCATGAATACAAAATTACACAAAATTCCAATAAAAATTCGTACATTTGCAAAAAATAATTTATGGCAAGCAATCGCAGCAAATGGTATGTAGTGTGGGTAGGCACCGAGCCCGGAGTGTGTGACTCGTGGGCCGAGTGCGAGGACCGTGTGAAAGGATATCCCGGCGCGCGGTACAAAGCCTATGACACACAAGAAGATGCTATCATGGCTTTTCGCAACGGAGAGGACGAGATGGCGATACTGCGTGCCATTGCCCGCCACGAGCCCGCGAGGAGAATTAATTACGAGGCAATCCCCGAGATAGTGCAAGACAGCATCGCCGTGGACGGAGCATGTGCAGGCGTGCCGGGTCCCATGGAATATCGCGGTGTAGACGTACCCACCGGTGCCGAACTCTTCCACCAGGGGCCGTTTGCCAACTCGACCAACAACGTAGGCGAGTTCCTCGCCCTGGTCCATGCCCTTGCGCTCCTGCATCAGCAAGGCAATAACCACACCGCCATATACAGCGACAGCAAGACAGCCATTGCGTGGGTGCGTAACCGCAAGTGCAATTCCAAACTTGAACGCACGCCCGAGAATGCCCGTTCGTTTGAACTCATAGCCCGTGCCGAGCGTTGGTTGCTCACACACGAGCCCGTGAACCGCGTCCTAAAATGGGACACCAAGAACTGGGGCGAAATCCCCGCCGACTTCGGCCGCAAGTAAAAGCCACACCCCTCTCCGCAAGAGAGGGGCTTTTTTTACAAAAAACAACTGCCCCGTGAACGGAGCAGTTGTTTTTGTTTTTATATAGGCCGACTGGAATCAGAAGTTGATGCCGGCGGTGAGGGTGAAGCAACCGTTGTGGGTATCGGCGAAGTCGTCCTGACCGATGTTGGCAAGGCCAAGGTCGTAACTTGCCTCGAGCGTGAACATCTGGTAGCTGAGTCCGCAACCCAATCGCAGGCCTGCGTCGCCACGCTTAAAGGCTCCATTGTCGAAACTGCTGAAAGCCTCACGATTGTCGTAATCCTTGATTTTTCCCGAAACACCTATGGCAGCATAAGCGCCGAAGAACGGGTCAATCGACAGGTTGGGCTGAACAAACGCCTTGTACTTGACCACAAGGGGCAATTCAATGTAATTGAGGTCGTAGGTAAACTTGCCTGCACTTGAACTGCTCTTACCACCCTTCTCGGTATAGTAGAGACCAGTTTCCAAACTGACGGGGTAATAGGGTGAAAGATAGAATCCCAGTGCAACACCAGTGTTAAGTCCGCACATCACGCCAGTGCCGTTGAGTGCCGGAGCCTCGCTGCGCACCGCCGATGCATTGAGACCGAGTTTAACGCCGAAATACACATCGTTGTACCAATTATTACCATGACCGAAACTGCGATCGACATGCGTCGGATGACCATAACGGCCGCTTCTCGAGGGGTGACGGAACTGGGCTTGCGCTGTGCCGGCAGTTACCAGCATAACGCCAAGTAATAACATTGTAATAATCTTTCTCATAGTCAAAGTGTTTTGTTTGTTTTATTTGACTAACCAAAACCCGTATGGTTTAAACGAGCGCTAAAAAAGGCGGACAGCACAACTGCGCCATCCGCCTTAAAGAGAAAGTGTTACTATATATTATTAATCTTTTACTTAGTCACCTTGTGGCCCAGAGTATTGTAACGAGTGTTACCCTTCACAATGATTACCTGGCCGTTCTCAATAACCTTGTAAGCCTTTTCGCCATCTACTGTAATGTCGTTGAGACCAGTTGACGGGCTGATAGTGATAGTAAGGCGCAGATAAGTGGTCTTGCCCTTCTGTGTAGCAGCGATTACGAAGTCGCGCTCCACATTGGTCTCGGTAGCGGTAACATTGAGTGTGTTACCATTGAGCGCAGCAGTGATAGTCTCATTGCCCTCAGCGGGTTCAATTGAGTAAGTCACTGTAGCGTCAAGACTCTCGAATGAGAAGAACTCGCTCAAGTCGATTGTACTCTCGCCCACGGGTGCTTCAACGGCTGCGACTTCCTCGTCACGAACGCCATTGAAGTCGTCCATTGCGAAGTAAGCGGGAGTGTTGAGACCAGCCGAACCGGTATCGCTACCCGACATATTGAAGCTGATGCTCTTAACCTTGCCCAGAGAACGGAGGTCCATCCACTGCCAAGAATCAAGGATATAGCGATCGGCAACATTGCTGCTGCGGTAGTCGGCCAGATAGAAGTCAACGCTCTTGCTTGTACCATCGGCAGCCACACCGGTTGCGGTTACCTTGAACCATGAACCGTAAGAGAAAGCCTTAGCGAAGCCGTCGCCATTGAGCATGCTGCTCATAGCGTAAGCATTGTTGCTGATGTACATACCCTGGATAGTATCGCCCTCCTCGTTGTTGGTAATATCAATACTGTAAAGACCGTAGGGATAAGCGATACCGTAGCCAGCCGAGTTGCGACCGCCACCAATAGAAGTGTGGTACTGGTCGTTGAGGCTGGTGAAGGTATTGGCAGTCTGGTTAGCAAATGCGAAACCGCTCCAGTAGGTCATAGTGCCATAAGAGCCACCATAGCCGTGGAATGCATAAGAACCGCTGTAGAGAACATCATCGTCAACGGGATCGACGTGTGATTCCTCGGGAATGTAGTAGTCGTCGAATGTAGCAGTAACAGCATCACCGTGAACGATGATGGCAGTCTTGCCTTCAACGGTCTGACCGTCGGCGCTGGTCACCTTAACGAAGTAAGCGCGTGTATAGTCGGGAGAAACCTCAACCATCTCGGCGTCACCTACCACATTGTTCATCTGGTCGCGCCATTCCCAAGTGTAGGGTTCGTCGCCACCTTCAACCAATGCATATACTGCAGATGCTTCGCCAGCGGTGATAGTATCGCAGATGTTCTCGATGTAGAGAGTGAGGGGTTCGATGTGACGCAGGGTAGTGAATACCTCGGTCTCAACGATGTCGCTCTTCACGCCCAGTGCGCTCTCGACCATGAAGTAAGCCTTATAAGCAGTAGAAGATTCCAGGTCGGAGAATGTAGACTCGGCAACGGTACCGGCGATATAGTCGGTAACGGTAGCGTTGAGCATATCCTCGGCAGTGGGAGCCATAGCGGGAGCAGCATTGCCCTCACCGGCAGCCACGGCTTCGACCTTAGCATAGAGTTTACCACCAACACTCCAGCTGGTCTTAACCACAGCAGAGTTCTCGGTAATAGTGCCCATGACGGGATAACCCTCAACGAGTTCGGGCTTCTCCTCGACAACCTCGGCATACTCATAAGCACCTACAGTGGGAACCTCGGCGCGAGCCTTGCCGTCGGCATCGGTAGTTACAAAGTCAATTGCAGTACCCTTAACGAGAGTACCAGCACTCTTAAGGTGAAGGTCGGTTTCGCTCAGGAATTCGGCCTGTTCGCTCCAGTTGTCGCTTGCCTTCTCATGGTTGTTGAGAGCCTCGACAGTAGTTGCGTAGTCCTTAACGATTGTGCCTGCGGCGCCATACCAAGCATTGTTCTCGATAACTGCCTTAGACATAAACTCGTCGCTGTAGAACAGGGCTACAGGGCCGTTGGTTGTTACGTTCTGGAAGATGTTGTTGGCAATCTTAACATCGGTCCACTTGCTTGTGCTACCACCGTTGTAGAATGCATATCCGTTAGTACCGCCCATGCGTACTGTGTTGTAAACAATGTGGATGTTGTTACAGTCGCTGTTGACCTGGATACCCGCGCCACTGTTGGTGGGAGACTGGGTAATTGTAATCACATTGTTATAAACGAGTGCGGGAGCACCTTCGTTACCGGTACATTCCTGGCGCATGTAGAGACCAGTGCTGTAAGCGGTGTGGGTATTGGAAATAATGTTGTTGCGCACGATGAACTGGCCACGGTTGCGATAGATATCGATACCATTGTAGCTTGTCTTGTTGGTAACGCTCTGGCTGATGGTGTTGTTCTCGATGAGAGCATTCACCTCGTCCATAATATAAATACCCTTAGAGCCACAGTTGGTGATAGTGTTGCCGCGTACCACGATGCCACGCTCCTGAACATTGGCCACGATGCCATAAGCACCAGCGTAAACGCCGATATAACCACCGATGAGAGCATTGTTCTCGATGAGCACGTTCTCGTTAACATTGCCGTTAACCTTGGTGCACTCACCCTTAACGAGGTTAATACCGCTATAGCCGCTCAAGATGGGATCGGCCTTAACAACACAGTTGCGCAGAGTAAAGTTACCGCTCTTGTTGTAGTAGTGTACAGCGTGGGGATAACTCTGGTTAGTGGGAATGAAGCTCATTGCCTCGAAGGTAACATAGGGTGTTGCATCAACAAATACCATACCCTCGTTGTGGTTGCTACCGTCGACTGAAGAAGAAGTAACAGTGCCCGAACCGGTAACCACAACAGCGTCGCGATTGCCGCTCTTACCCACAAATGTGATGTTGTGCTCACTGCTAACACCGTTGATAGCACTGATGCGGATATTCTCGGCATAAGTACCGTCTTCGACCTCGAAGCGAACAGCACCCTCAACGCCAACACTCATTGCAGCCACAGCGGCAGCGAATGTAGCGTAGTCGGCAGTAGCGCTACTACCGATGGTATAAGTACCCTTGAAACCAGCCTTGATTTCGCGCTCGATAGCAGCAACCTCGACAGTAGTAGTGTCGGTAGTTCCGCTGCAGCTTACAAACTTGGCAGCAACCTTGTTGCCGGCAGCAGCATTGTCGTCGATGTCATAAGCAAGCCACAGGTAGTAGTTGCCACGGGCATCAATCTTGACGGGAGAGGCAGCAGTGAATGTAATCTCGTCGCCGATGGTTGTGGTTTCGCCCACAAGGTTGTCGGTCGAGAAGTCGTTCACACTGTTAGCGTAGTAGAGGCGTGCAGCCTTGATGTCGGCAACGTTAGTAGTACCGACAGTGCTGAACTTAAAGTCGTTGATGTTAACCTCATCGATATCGTCAACAACCTTGACATCGACCTTGGCAATGGGCTCACGGCTTGCACCACGCACCACAGCATCGGTCTTGACTGCAGTAGAAGTAACAGATTCGATGTTGAGGGGCTTGTACTCATGGAGGCGTACATCGATTTCCCAACCAGCGGTCATGCTTGCATAAGAAGAAGTGCTGGTAGTGAAAGTAATGGTGAGAGAACCATCGGGAGCCGAAGAAAGCACGTTCTGGGGACCATTGGTACCATAGAATGATGTGCTTGTGCCTACACGGTTGGCCTCATTAGCCTCACGGCCGTTGAATACGCCGAACTTGTTGTAAGAACTTGAACCAGTGGCGAAGCTCTTAGAGTCAATCACTACGCCGCAGTTTTCACGGCCGGGAACGAATGTCACAGTACCGTTGAAGCCCTTAGTGAAGTTCTCGTTGGGACCACCGTTATCGTAGAACATGATGGGGTTAACCACTGTAACCACATTAGTGCCGTCCTGCATGATGAGCATGCTCTTAGTAGTGCGGCTGCCCTCGGGGTCGCCGTTCTCAACTGTTGTGACATTGCCGGCAGCATCGGTGAGCGATACCAGTTTGGCATCGACAGCAACCTCGGCAGCAGCGTCGTTCTTAATGTCAACATTTACCCAGAAGTAGTTAGAACCATCGGCAAGGTCCTTCTCGCCGCTGATTACAACCTCGTTGCCTGTGATATCGGTTACAGAGCCGAACTCAACGGCCTCTTCAGTGGTATTCTTGTCACCGCTATAGAGAACGGTAACCTTGTCGATAGCCTCGTAGCTATCCTTGAGGTTGAACTTGATGCCCTTGATAGTCTTAACAGAAAGTGTACCCTCGGTAACGACATTGAAATCGATAAGACTTGCGCCGGTTGCGCCGACCGAAATGATGTCGCTACTTGTCTGGTTAACCTCAACGCCGGTAACAACCATGTCGTGGTTAACGAAGGGGGTAACAGTTGCTGTAAAGCCTGTACCAGCATAGTAACTGCTTGAGGTCTTGGGATTGAATACAATGGTCATGGCACCGTTGGCGGCAGTAGAACGAAGTTTCTTGCCGGGACCGGTAGACTGCTGAGCATTGCTATTGAGTTCCCACAGGAGGTTCTCCTCGACAGCCGATGTGCCGCTATAAACCTTGAACACAGCCTTTGTGCCGTAAGACGAACTTGCGTAGTAAACGTCGAATGCGGAGAAGTCGAGTTCGATGACACTGTTCTCAATGGTGGGAACGAAAGTCACGGTGTGAACGGCATCTACATAATCATATTTAGAAGGAGTGATAGAAGACTTGGTGTCGGTGAGGGTCCACACGTCGTGAATGTTGTGAGTGTGGGCAACCTGCGAGATGTGGCAGATATTGCTGATGCCAACCTCGGCAGTAACAGGCGACTCGACTGTGCGTGCCTCGCCAGCCACCACAGCACCTGTAACGCTCATCTTCAATGCATCGCCGTTGCTTGCGCTCTCATTAACGTCGGCAAGCACTGCGAAGTAGTTGTGACCCTCGGCAAGAGTGTACTCGCCGCTAACGGTCATAGTTGCAGAGGCTTGAGCCTCGCCAAAGAGAGTGGTAGTGGTAACGGTGGGTTTCTCGCCCAATGCATAAACCTTAACAGCACCCAGCGAAGTCATGGGAGTAGTAGCCGAAGCGTCAAGATTGAAACTTGTAACTGTGAGAGGATTGCTCTGGTTGTCGGTAACGACATCAACGAGAAGCATCTTCACGGCGTTGTCGCCAGCGCTTGCAGTAGTTGTGCCCAGCGTCTGAGTGTTAACAGCCTTGAAGGTCATGTCACCGGGAAGGAACTGGCTGACAACAGCCTCCCATCCATCGGCAGGAACACCGGTTGTGCTCTTCAAGGTGATAGTCATAGAGCCATCATCAGCTGTACTCTTAACGGTCTTGCCCTCCTCAAGGAGAGTAGTAATGAGGTTGTCTTCATTAGCTTCGCGGCCGTTGTAGAACTTGAAGATGTCGTTATAACCTACTGTTGAGGTATTGAAAATCGCAAACTTGCTGAAGTCGACCTTGATAGACTGACCATCGGTTGCAGGAACAAAGGTAACCGAGCCTACAAACTTCTCGCCCACCTTGCCATCCTTGCCACCATCGTCATAGAAGTTGACGTCGTCGCTCACGGTATAGGTCTTGTGGGTAGCCTGCATGCGCACGGTATTCTCTACTGCAAGGGCCTGAGCAGTGGCCGATGTGAGAGTACGAGCCAAACCATTGGCAGTGAGCGAAGTCACCTCGAGCGAGGGAATAGAACCCTGTGCATCGGGGAGTACATCGGCAACAACCCAAAGGTCATTATTGCCGCTCTTGAGGGTGACATTGCTCACGGTGAGAGCATCGCCCAGAGTAGCAGCGGTAGCAAGCAGATTGTCGGCAGTGAACTTCTTGCCGTTATACAGGCGAACGTTCTCAACCTGTGTAGAGCCAGCCAGCGAAGAAGTGCTGATAGCCAGGTTGTCGATAGCAAAAGCATTGCCACCGCCATCGGTTACAACGCGAACGCCGAAAATCGACTGGTCCTTACCACCGCGATAGATGCCGGGATCGCCCGTCATTGCAGTGGCCGACACATACTCCATGTCCTTAGCCGACATGCTGGTAACAGTGATTTCAAAACCAGTCTGTCCCGAAGCCGAATTAGAGTGGAAACCGAACGACATCTTGCCGTCGTCGCTCATAGATTGATAAACAAGGCCCACATTCTCGGATGTAAGCTTGTGTTTCCAACCGCTGGGCAGGTAAGAACTCTGGTCCTTACCGTCGCTCACGCCATAACCAATCTTGGTAATGGCACCGTCGTAAACACACAAGTAATTAGTTCCTGCCAAGTCAATGCTGTTGACAGTGATTTGAATCAATTCGCCCTCGCGTGCAGGAGCAAAAACCACACCTGCATCACGATAGCTGGGAATGGTAGCGCTTGATGTGCACTTGAAGGTAATCGATCCGTCTACAGTGTACTCCTCAAGTCCGTCGCTTGTCTTCAGGTAGAAAATACCGTCGGATTCGTTCCAGGCCTTGACAGTAACTGCATTAGCCTCCATGCTACCCAAGACGATGAGCAGCAACAGAGCCAGATACAATTTAAATTGCCTCATGTTATAAAATAATTAGTTAAACAATAAATTTCACAACACAGGCATTCGCGGGCATAGTGCCGGCTTGCACACAATACGGGCAAAGTACGCATCGTCCAGATGCGTCGCAATGCAACTATTGGGGAGTCAACAATGTGTTTCGGCTCTAATTCCACGAAAGCCAAAATCTAAGTCAATGTCACGGTAGGTCTTCTGGCTCTTCCCGTATGTTGTCCTGCCTTCCCAGGCCCAATGGCCCAGTGGCTTGTTTTTGAAGGACAACTCGCTAATAAATAGCGGGAAATACAGCAGCGGGTTCTGCTCAGGATTCTCACCTGATTCCCTTTTTAAGCCGTCAGTGGGGCGAGTGCCCATGGCGGCCACCATGTCATTCGTTTGCAAAGTTACAACTATTTATTGATAATGGTGCAACAAAACGGCAAAAAAGACTAACTCCCAAGGCACAAATCACATTATCGGCCACGGTTAATCGAAACCGATGTTGCAACGATGCGTTAAAATAAATGAGTTCTCGCCTTTGCTCTTTTGTTTTTCATAAAAAAACACTACCTTTGTGCCCAAACTAAATAACCACTCTTACAATGGCACAAAATACCCGACCCAAGATTCTCATCATCTACACCGGTGGCACCATAGGCATGATAGAAAACCAGGAGACGCATGCACTGCAACCCTTCGACTTTTCTCATCTTATCGACAACGTGCCCAAGGTGAAGAAACTGGACTATGACATCGACAACATCCAGTTCAGTGCGCCCATAGACAGCGCCAACATGAACCCGGGTCATTGGGCCGAGATAGCACGTTCCATTGAGGAGAACTACGACAAGTTTGACGGCTTTGTGGTGCTTCACGGTACCGACACCATGGCATTCACAGCCTCGGCGCTCAGTTTCATGCTTGAGAACCTGCACAAGCCAGTCATCATCACCGGTTCGCAGTTACCCATCGGCGAGGTGCGTACCGACGGCGAGGAAAACCTCATCACTGCCCTGCAGGTTGCCGCGGCAACCGACTCTAACGGCGATCCCATGGTACAAGAGGTAGCCATCCTCTTTGAGAACTACCTGTGGCGTGGCAACCGCTCGACCAAGATGAGTGCCGACAACTTCAATGCCTTCAAGAGCAACAACTACCCCGCCCTTGCCCACATAGGTCTGGGCATGGCATTCCACGAGGAGAACCTTTACCGCTCTCCGTCGAAACGACCGCTCAAGGTACACTACGAGATGGACCCGCACGTGATGTTTGTGGAATTGCATCCCGGCATCATGGAAGACACCTTCCGCTACATGCTGAGCGCGCCCAACATCAAGGGCATAGTGCTCAAGACCTACGGAGCCGGCAACAGCCCCAGCGAGCCATGGTTTACCGCAGCCATCAACGAGGCAACAAGCCGCGGCGTGGTAATACTTAACGTGTCGCAATGTGTTAACGGAGGCGTTCACAACGGCCTTTATGAAACAGGCAAGAGTCTGAGCGCGGCGGGAGCCATCAGCGGCAACGACATCACCAGCGAGGCAGCCATCACCAAGATGATGTACCTCTTCGGTCTGGGCCTTAACAGTGAAAGCGTCAAGACCTATCTTGGTTGCGTACTGTGCGGCGAGATGACAATCTAACCCCCACCACCGCAATGCGCCCCACCGATACCGGCCGTCACCACAGGACCAACCAGTGGGACTACAAGGGCCGAGGAATTTACCACATAACGCTGGCAACCGAGGGCCGTCAACCCATCTTCGGTTCGCTGGCGGGCGACTCCGAGCACGAGGCGCACATCGTCCACACCAGCCTTGGGAAGTATGTGTATAGCACATTCCTGGGGCTGCCTTCTTTCTATGCGACCCGAGGGATAAAGTTGCAGGTGATAGTGGCGAGGGTGATGCCCGACCATATGCACGGCGTGATATATGTGCAAGAACCCATGCCCAAGAGCATAGGGGAGGTGGTGCGCAGTTTTAAGAGCGCCTGCACCTCGTGGTTCAAGCGCGAGGTATACCTCAACCCTTCGGTTCACGAAGCGGAACTCGTTGGCTTTTGTCGCATTTTTGCGACAAGAAACAGCATCTGGCAGCACGACATCGCTGGCTATCACGAGCGCATTCTCCACTACAAGGGGCAACTCGCACACATGATACAATATGTAAAGGACAACCCGCGCCGCCTGTGGCTCAAGCGCCACAACCCCGACATGTTCAAGATGCGTCGCGGCATTTCATGGAAGTTCACCGATGAGAACCGGGCGTGTCACGCATGGCCGTTCAGTGCTATGGGAAACATCTTCCTCATGGACTACCCACACAAGCAGCACATACAGTGCTCACGGTCGATGACTCCCGCACAACTGGAGCAACAATGCGAGGCATGGCTGCACAATGCCCGACAGGGAACGGTGAGCATCACCAGCGGCATTAGCGACGGTGAGAAAACTGTTGCACGCAGGCTGCTCGAGGCAGGGATGCCGCTTGTGGTTATGCTAAAAGACGGATTCCCGGCATCGGGCTCTCCACAAGAGCGCTACTTCAAGCCAGGTGGAGGATACTTTGACGCTTGTGCCGACGGCCGTCTGCTACTGATAGAACCCGACCCAACTGTGCTTGACGACCCGCTCATCAAGGAAGCCGTTTACCGCAAGTCGTCCATGGCACCGCGCGAGTCGCTACGCTACCATTTCCTTGCCCTTAACACAATTGCCCAAACGCTAATAACAGCTACCTCCGGCAAGAATGCCGGAGAATAAAACTGCCAGGGAATATACTGATGTGGTGGTGATTTTGGGGGTTACACGTTAAAGCGGAATACCACGATGTCGCCATCCTGGAACACATATTCCTTACCCTCGACGCGCATCTTGCCAGCCTCTTTCACAGCTGCCTCGCTGCCGTAAGCCACGTAGTCCTCATACTTGATGACCTCGGCACGTATGAAGCCGCGTTCAAAGTCGGTGTGGATAACGCCGGCGCACTGGGGAGCCTTGCTGCCCTTGCGGAATGTCCATGCACGGCACTCGTCGGGACCAGCGGTGAGGAATGTCTGGAGGTTGAGCAGAGCGTAAGCTGCCTTGATGAGGCGGTTTACACCGCTCTCTTGCAAGCCAATCTCGGCGAGGAACATCTCGCGCTCCTCGGCAGTCTCGAGTTCGGCAATCTCGCTCTCGGTCTGTGCGGCAACCACCAGAATCTGTGCGTTCTCGTCCTTTACGGCCTCGCGCACGGCGTCGACATACTGGTTACCGTCGACGGCACTTGCGTCGTCAACGTTGCACACATACATCACGGGCTTGTTGGTGAGCAGGAACAGGTCGTGGGCAACCTTCTCCTCGTCCTTGTTGAGCAGTTCCACGCTGCGAGCGTTCTTGCCCTGCTGGAGGGCTTCCTGATAGCGCTTGAGCACCTCGTACTGCACCTTGGCATCACGATCGCCAGCCTGAGCAGCCTTGTAAACCTTACCGATGCGGGTCTCTACGCTCTCAAGGTCACGGAGTTGGAGTTCCAGGTCGATAACCTCCTTGTCGCGAACGGGGTCAACCGAGCCATCGACATGAGTCACATTACCGTCGTCGAAGCAACGAAGCACGTGCAGGATGGCATCGGTCTCGCGGATGTTGCCAAGGAACTTGTTGCCGAGGCCCTCGCCCTTAGACGCACCCTTCACCAGTCCAGCGATGTCGACAATCTCGACTGTGGTGGGAACCACGCGCTTGGGGTTGCAAATCTCGGCCAACTTGTTGAGACGCTCATCGGGTACGGTGATAACGC
>DCGA01000073.1 GCA_002314465.1 bacterium UBA1790
CACAGCACCTGTGGATCACATGTTTCCTTTATGGACTTCTCCGCCCCATGGATGCCATTGTGCCCTACCGCATGGAACACTGCGTGACACTGGCGGCAACAGGCGACAAGCCCATCAACCAATACTGGCGCGACAAACTCACCGATGTGCTCATCGACAGCGTGAAAGCCGACGACGGAGTGCTGGTGCATCTGTCGACCGAGGAATATGAGCATCTGTTCGACTGGAAACGCGTAGAGCGCGAGGTGAAGGTAATACATCCGTTATTCTACGTGCGCAACGAGCGCGGCGACCTCAAGATGCAGGCCGTGTGGGCCAAGTCGTGCCGTGGAGCGATGGTGCGCTTTATCCTTGAGAACCAACTAGTGCTGCCCGAGGAACTATCGGCATTCTCTTACGAGGGGTTTGAATTTAACCCCACCCTGGGCGATGAAATGTTCCCCCACTTCGTAAGGGAGTAAAACATTTAGCGTTAAATTCTTGCATAACAAGAAATTGTTAAGTATATTTGCACAATAATTGCATTTAGTGATAAAACAGAAAATACCTTAACAATAAAGTTATGAAAAAATCCATTTCCATTATTGCCGTTGCCATACTCCTTGGCACAGGTACAATTCATGCCCAAGGTTTGCTTGGCCGTATCAAGAACAAAGCCGTTCAGGCTATCCAGAACAAAGTAGAGCAGAAAGTCGACAATGCCATCAACAGCGCTGTCGACAAGACCTTTGACGGTGTGACAAACGCTGCCAGCCAGACTGTCAATGGCAATGACGAGGACTACGATCCCGTAGCCAACCCCGCAGGCCGCAGCACCCGCCCCGTTGCAACTGCCGAACAAGCCCCCGTAAGCAATGAAGTGGGCAATGTAAAGAGCGACTTCGTTCCCGGCAGCGTTGTAATCTTTGAAGACGTGGTGAGCGGAGAGCAAGTGGGTGAATTCCCCAGCAAATGGGACCTTGAGCGCGGTAATGCCGAAATTGCTACCATAAACGGTCAACAAGTGATAGAGTTCTCAAAGGACGACAGTTGGATTAAGCCTCTTATCAGCAAGAATCCTAAGAATTACTTTGGCGACGAGTTCTCGGTAGAGTTTGACCTGTTGTACACTTCAGGTGAGTTTGAAATTGACTTCATGCACCCCGAAAGTGCGTGTGACAATGAGATTTTCACCTTGACCTGGGGACATAATTATCCCTTCAGAATTGACTATGTAACAAGTAGTACCGAAAGTAACACTGAAAAACAAGGAAACAGTTCAAAAGACCAGGCAAGTCCCGTTAACGACGGCCGTTGGCATCACTACGCAATCTCATTCAACAAGCGCGCCATCAAGTTCTATGTAGACGGTGTGCGCTACATCAGCATTCCCAATGGCAAGGCCGGTGCAGGTTGGATGACATTCTTCTACAGAGGTGATGAGCCAGGATATATGAAAAACGTGCGCATTGCTCGCGGTGCAGGTGAACTGTATGGCCGCAACGCTACCGACGCATCAGAAGGTGCGATTGCCAAGGCTATTGCCGAGAGCGGCAAGTTTGTTACCAACAACATTCTCTTCGAGACAGGTAAGGCCGACTTGAAACCCGAGTCAATGGAAGAAATCCAGAAGGTGGCTGACTATATGTTGAAGAATACATCAGCTCGTTTCCTCGTTGTTGGTCACACCGACAATGTAGGTTCGGCAGCAAGCAACCAAACCCTCTCTGAAAAGCGTGCCCAGTCTGTAATAGCAGCGCTTGCTAAACTTGGTGTAGACGACTTCAACCTCAAGGCCGAAGGTCGTGGCGCATCTGAGCCCGTTGCCGACAACAAGACAAGTGAAGGCAAGGCAAAGAACCGCCGCGTTGAGTTCATCAAGAAATAATCTATTATAGCCAAATAACAAGCTGCCCGACATGGAATCATGCCGGGCAGCTGTTTTTATGTATGTGATGTTTTACTTCTTGATAAGGTCAAGAGGAGCCGATGCTGGGACTAAATCGCAGAAGTCCTCCCCTGCCTCAATGCGCTCGCGCACGAGCGACGAACTGATGAATTCAAGTTCGGGGAGAGTGTTGATAAGCACGGTCTCGATGCCTGCAAGATTGCGGTTAATCTGCGCGATGTTCCTCTCATACTCAAAGTCGGCAGCAGTGCGCACACCCCTGAGCAGGAACTGTGCTCCATTATAGCGGGCGGCGTCTACAGTGTAACCGTCGTAGGCAATGACCTTGACACGCGGCTCGAGGGCAAACACTGCCTCTATCCATTGCTTGCGTGCCTCGGCACTCATCATGGGCTGCTTATTGGGGTTAATGCCTATGCCCACGATGACCTCGTCGAATATCTCGAGGCCGCGGCGCACAATGTTATCGTGGCCCCGTGTGAAAGGGTCGAACGAGCCGGCAAACAATGCGATGCGGGGCTTGCGGTTATCAGTGGATGGTGATGTCTTCATCGTCCTCAATTACCAGGTTGTCGATGATGAAGTTCTGGCGCTCCATGGTGTTCTTACCCATGAAGAACGCGAGCATATCCTTAACAGAGTCTTCCTTGCGCAGCGACACGCGGTCGAGACGCATATCGGGACCGATGAAGTCCTTGAACTCCTCAGGCGAAATCTCACCGAGACCTTTGAATCGGGT
>DCGA01000185.1:0-708 GCA_002314465.1 bacterium UBA1790
GGCGGACGCAAGAAGATGTTCCACACCAAGGGCCTCACTCCCACCCGCGACTACACCGACCGCTATGAGTGCACCCTGCAGGGATGCGGCGGACTCCCCGACGTTAACACCGAGAACCCCAAAATGCAGGCCTATTACATGACCTTTGTCAACCAACTGCTGGCAATGGGCGTGCGCGGTTTCCGCTACGACACTGCAAAGCACATCGGCGTACACAGCGACCCCACCGACAAGAAGGCGGGCGTTAAGGAAAACGACTTCTGGGATGTGGCTACCGGACGCAAGGCTGTGCGCGGCGTCAAGTTAGCTCTGCCCATGGATAGCCTCTTCGTCTATGGCGAGGTGCTGCAAGACAGGGGTGTACCCGAGAAGGAATATGCCGACTACTTCGGACAGACAGCCTCAGGATACGGTTGGCACCTGCGCAAGGCTCTCGAGGACCACAACGCACAGGGCTGCGACCTCATGAGTTGGCACCACAGCGCCGCACCCGAGTATCTCACCACTTGGGTAGAGAGCCACGACACCTATTGCAACGCCAATGAGAGCGCGTCTATCAGCGATGCCATGATTCGCTGCGGTTGGGTATTCCTCACCGCTCGTCAGAATGGTGTTCCTCTGTTCTTCAGCCGCCCCGCTGGTTCTACACGCGAGAATTTCTGGGGTAACAATGTGCTGGGCGAAGCCGGCAACGACGAGTATTTCCAC
>DCGA01000185.1:735-910 GCA_002314465.1 bacterium UBA1790
GTTCCGCCGCAACATGGACGGACAACTCGAGGATGTGCAGATGAACGGCAGCAAGGAAGTGCTGCTCGTTAACCGCGGCAACAAGGGCGCAGCCGTTGTCAACCTGGCAACTACAGCCCGCGCGCTCGACCTCACAACTTCGCTCCCCGACGGCGAGTACTTCGACGTCGTTTAC
>DCGA01000185.1:931-2618 GCA_002314465.1 bacterium UBA1790
GCCATTCGTGGTCGAGAACGGCCATCTCAAGGGCGTGCTCAAGGGCGAAACTACTTACATTCTGTATCAGAAATAAAAACAAACTATATGAAACACAATTGCTGTAAACTCTTTCTCGCCGCCATTGCAGCGGCAGTGGCATTCGGCGCAAACGCACAAAGCTGGTTTTGCGGTGAATACTTGAACCAAACAGGACAGGTAACAAGCTCTTGCATTCAGAGCGGTACCGTCTACTACGAAGCGTCGACCATGACCTATACTTTAAACAACGCTGTCATCAATGCAGGCAGCAAGTCCATTTTCGACGACGGTAACTATGGCCGCGACCACACTATCATCGTGAAGGGTAATTGCGTACTCTCCACAGGCGGCAACTGGGGTATTACATGCTTCGGCAATGTTACTATCAAGGGCGAGAGCACAAACGACAAAATATCTGTCAGCGCCGTAAAAACGGCTATTTCTAGTCTTAAAAACCTCACCGTACAGAATTGTTCGCTAAGTGCCTCGGCAAAATACGCGTGTCAAGGAGGCCTCATAACACAATTTGCTTCTACCATTACCTTCAACAACTGTAAAGCCGACCTTCATGGTACAGAAAGCGCTTTTGAATACATCGCCTCGGTAGCCTTCAAGGGTTGCCAGATTACCTCCCCCGACCACTCGCTCATTAAATTCAGTAAATATTCTTATGTTTACACAAGCGACGACACCTATGTAAAGGATCTGGTCATTGATGTGGTTAGCCCCACCGACGCCATCGCATTTGAAGACGCAACGGTTAAGGCTCTGTGTGTAGCCAAGTGGGACACCAACGGCGACGGCAATCTCAGTTTCAATGAGGCGGCAGCAGTAACCTCTATAGGGAGCAGCACTTTCTACGCCAGGTCAATCACCTCATTCAATGAGTTGCAATACTTTACCGGCATTACCGAAATCCCTGACCGTGCTTTTTCCAACTGCGGTTCTCTTGAATACATCACTCTTCCCGAGAACATCACCAAGATTGGAGACAGGGCTTTCGCGCAAACCTCTAAATTGATACTCAGTATGCCTCTCGACAACAAGATAGAAAGTGTTGGCGAATATGCTTTCATGTTCTCGGGAGTTTCCGATTTCATAGGGCCTGCTGTCAAGACCATAGGTAATTATGCATTCGGCGGTGATAACAAACTCAGGAATCTTAGTCTCTCTTCTGCACTCTCTACCATCGGCGACTATGCATTCACTGGCTGCTCTATGCTCAGTTTTACTCTGCCCAGCAGCGTCACTTCGATAGGCAACTACGCATTCCAAAACTGCACTGCACTCAAGGGCCAGCAGACTATAGGACAACCCGGGAAGCCCCTCCGAATAGGTTTCAAGGCTTTTGAAGGCACAAGCATCACCACCATGACTATTGGTTGCACCAGCGATTCATTTACTGTCGACAGTTGCTTCTACGGCAACACTCCCGAGAGTTTCCGACTCTTCGTCAACAACAACATGTTCTACTGGGCTCGCCACACAATGGCTAACAAATGGGAAGAGAAAGACCGCGAACGCATCCTCCCCTATGCCTTATGCAACGATAAACGACAGGCTCTTGTGTGCTTCGACATCGACGTTACCATGTGCAGTGGTGAGGGATATATTATTTCCAACTATAATGCCAACAAAGCCGAGGTTCTCACCGTGTCGCTGGGCA
>DCGA01000185.1:2755-7921 GCA_002314465.1 bacterium UBA1790
AAGCACCTATGTTTCACCCTCGTTCAAGTCGGCATACATCTTCTCTGCCGACAGCAAGTTCAATCACGTGTCGACCAACTGGCGCGACAACCTCGTACCCGGATGCAGTGCTTACCTCAAACTGCCCGACGAACTCGACGCAACCACCACATGGACCATTGGCGGAAAAGATCCCACTGGCGGCATCACCACTACCAAGGGCGACATTGACAACAACGGCGTGGTAGACGTCACCGACCTCAACATCCTCATCAACATCATCCTCGGCAAGTCGAGCGCAAGCGACTACGGCGGCCGTGCCGATGTAACCGGCGAGGGCAATATCGACGTCAGCGACATCAACGCAGTAATCAACATCATCCTCGGCAAATGACGAGGATGTAAAGTAGCAAGTAAAAACTCTGTCCCGTGCGTGGCAGCTCGGCTGCCACGTTAAAACCCCACAACAAATATAAACTACCCTACAATATGAAAATCAATCGTTGTAAATTCTTGTTCACAGCCATTGCAGTAACTGTATCCCTGTGTGCCAGCGCGCAGGTAAGTTGGTTTTGTGATATGGGATTAAGTTCGTCAGGACAGGTGTCAAGCCCTTATATTAAGAGCGGCACCGTCTATTTCGACGCCACCACACTCACTTACACCCTTGACAATGCGGTCATCAGCAACACCAACAGTTCCCCTGTTATCTCCGACGGAAACATTGGCCGCGCACACAATATCGTCGTGAAGGGCAACTGCGAGATTAACACCACCAGCAGTTGGGGAATCTCTTGCTATGGCAACATCACCATTAAGGGTACGAGCACAAACGACAAACTCACTATCACAAGCAACAGCCAGGGTATTACTTGTTACAGCAATCTCATCGTGCAGGATTGCTCGTTTAAGGCAAATGGCACCAATTACGGACTCGCGGGAAGCGTCTTCTCAAGTTATGTATCAACCATTTATTTCAACAACTGCAAGGCCGAAATCAGTGGTACAAAATCTGCAATTGACGATATCTCGTCGGTAAGTTTCAAGAATTGCCAGATTACAAGTCCCGCAATCTCTACAATAACGTTTAACAATAAACTTTATGTCTATAAAAGCGACAATTCCTATGTGAAACGACTGGTCATTGACGTGGCCAAGCCCACCGATGCCATCGCATTCGAAGACTCGGCCGTTGAAACCCTGTGTGTTTCCAAGTGGGACACCAACGGCGACGGCAAACTCAGTTTCAACGAGGCCGCAGCGGTAACTTCGCTGGGCAATACTTTCTACGCCAAGGGCATTACCGCTTTCAACGAGTTGCAATACTTTTCAGGGCTCACCGAGATTAATGAAAGTGCATTTGCCTCATGTACTTCTCTCAAGAGCATTACTCTCCCCGATAACATCACCAAGATTTGCAACAAAGCGTTCCAACAGACATCCCTACTGGAAATCGGTGTGCCTTCCGATAATAAAATCGAGAGCATAGGCGACTATGCGTTCATGTTCTCGGGCGTCTCGAGCTTCATCGGAACTTCTCTCAAGTCCATCGGCAACTACGCCTTTGGTGGCGCAAGCTCACTTGGGAACATAAAGCTGTCATCACAACTCACCACCATCGGCAACTATGCATTCACGTCTTGCTCATCGCTCAATGTCACACTGCCCAGCAGCATAACCTCTATCGGAAAATATGCGTTCTACAACTGCAAAGCGCTTACCAAGGACCAAATCCTCGGCGAAGCAGGCAAGACCCTAAAAATGGGGTACAAGGCGTTTGATAGTTCTGGAGTCTCTAAGATGACCATCGGATGTACTGGCAACGGAGCTTTTTCTGTCGACAGTTGCTTCTTCGGCAACACCAAGGATTTCAAACTCTATTTCCACAGTAACATCTTCTATTGGGCACGCCACACACTGGCCAGCACATGGGCCGAAAAAGACCGCAATTGCATTCTTCCCTACGCTTTGTGCGACGACAATAACAAAGCCATCGTGTGCTTCGACATCGACGTGTCTCAGCTTCAGGGATATGCTATGATTGTCTCTAACTACAACGCGTCGGCTCGCAACCTGTATACAGTATATCTTGGTACATATGCCTCGATTCCGGCAGGAACACCCGTAGTCGTTCTATGCACACCTACTGGCGGCAAATACATCTATTTCAACGCTGCGAGTGCCCCGTTAGAGCCGTCTAAATACAACAACCTTCTCGTGGGAACAACGGCAAGCACATATCTCCAGCCCTCGGCCAAAGCAACCTATATCTACAGCAGTGCCGACGGTAAGTTCCACCATGTGTCTACAACCAACTGGCGCGACAACCTGGTGCCCGGATGCAGTGCTTACCTCAAACTCCCCGACGAATACGACAGTATTGATGTTCTGCCATTTGGCGGAAATGACCCCACAGGAGGCATCACCACTACCAAGGGCGACATTGACAACAACGGCGTGGTCGACGTCACCGACCTCAACATACTCATCAACATTATCCTCGGCAAGTCGAGCGCAAGCAACTACGGCGGCCGTGCCGATGTAACCGGCGAGGGCAACATCGATGTGAGCGACATCAACGCAGTAATCAACATCATCCTCGGCAAGTAATAAAAGAAACTCTGTCCCGTGCGTGGCAGCTCGGCTGCCACGTTAAAACATCTCAATAATGACAAGACTCATGATTCTCTTTGCAAGTGCACTCATGTGCCTCACCACGGCAGCCGCGGCACAGCCCAAGGCCTGCTTCGACGTGATTCCTAAGCCCCACAAGGTCACCGCCGCCGATGGCGACCCGTTCACCCTGAGCGCCCGCACCACCATCGTGTGCGACGCCGTGCTCGCGAGCGAGGCCTCGTTCCTGCAGCAATACATCAAGCAGGCAACCGGCATTAGCGTGAAAGTGGGCGGCAAGGCAAGCCGCAACACCATCGTGCTGCGCCTCGACAAGAGCACCGTAGGCGACGAGGGCTACAACCTCTATGCCAACGCCAATACCATCACCATTGCTGCCCCCACGGCGGCAGGCGTGTTCTACGGCGTGCAGACCCTCCGCAAGTCACTGCCCCAGGGCAAGGCTCGCAGCATTGAGATTCCCGCAGTCATCGTCAGCGATTTCCCGCGTTTCGCCTATCGCGGAGCACACCTCGACGTGTGCCGCCACTTCTTCGGTGTGAACGAGGTGAAGACCTACATCGACATGCTTGCCATGCACAATATCAACCGCCTGCACTGGCACATCAGCGAAGACCAGGGCTGGCGCATCGAGATAAAGTCACGCCCGCTCCTCACCGAGGTAGGCTCTAAGCGCGAACAGACTGTCATCGGCCACAACTCGGGCAAATACGACGGCAAGCCCCACGGCGGCTTCTTCACTCAAGACGAGGCTCGCGACATCGTTGCCTATGCTGCCCTGCGACACATCACCGTAATCCCCGAGATTGACCTCCCGGGACACATGCAGGCTGCCCTCGCGGCCTATCCCCACCTGGGTTGCACCGGAGGCCCTTACAAGGTGTGGCAGCAATGGGGCGTGAGCGACGACGTGCTCTGCGCCGGCAATCCCGAGACGCTCACCTTCATCAAGGACGTCCTGGGCGAGATCGTCAACATCTTCCCCTCTCAATACATCCACATTGGCGGCGACGAGTGCCCCAAGGTACGCTGGAAAGAATGTCCCAAGTGCCAATCCAAGATGGACCAACTGGGCTTTAAGAGCGGAGGCAAACGCCCCCGCGAGGAGCAGATGCAAGGCTACATCATGCAACAGGCCGAGGCGTTCCTGGCAAGCAAGGGACGCAAGGTGATTGGTTGGGACGAGATTCTCGAGGGTGGACTTGGACCCGATGTCACTATCCACAGTTGGCGTGGCATCGAAGGTGCTGTAGAGGCTGCACGACAGGGACACGACGCCATCCTGTCGCCCGGTAGCCACATGTACTTCGACCACTACCAGAGCCGCGACACCGAGCACGAACCCGACGCAATAGGCGGATACACCCCCGTCGAGAAGGTTTACGCATTCAACCCCGCGCCCGCCGAACTCTCACCCGAGCAGACCAAGCACATCATAGGCGTACAGGCCAACATGTGGACCGAGTACATCCCCACATTCAGCCAGATACAGTACATGGCGCTCCCGCGTTTTGCCGCTTTGAGCGAGGTACAGTGGTGCCAGCAAGACGCCCGCGACTACGACAGCTTCCTCAAGCGCCTGCCCCGCCTCGTGGCACTCTACCGCACCTGCGGCTACAACTACGCCAAGCACGTAGTAGAATAACCCTTCCACCCCATCAGCCATCCCGTTTCCCATGCCCTCCCGGCATGGGCCATCTCAACACACCCCATCCCGTGCCCTCCTTGTATCCCCGTCCCGTGCCCTTCAGCTCGGCTGGAGGGGCGCCCTTTAGGGCGCTTTCTCATCATCATCGCTATTTTTTTGGAAATCTAAGAAAAAAAGTGTAACTTTGTAGATTGGTAAAACGGCATAATAATTTTTTATTATACTCATGAAAGTAAAGTTACATCGCGAAGGCACAAATATAATCCTTGTAGTCCTGTTCATCCTGTTGGTGGTCAATTTCGTCGCCCTCAGGTTCATCGACTACAAGCCCGTACCCATTACGTTCCTTGTTTTGTCGGTAATCCTGTTCCTGTTGGTACTCAATTTCTTCAGGTTGCCGCGTCGCCACTTCAAGGGCGAGAACGACGGCAGCGTGGTCGTTTCGAGCGTCGACGGCACTGTTGTTGCCCTCGAGGAGGTATATGAGGACGAGTTCCTGCACCGCAACTGCATCCAGTTGTCGGTGTTCATGACCGTCTTTAACGTGCATGCCAACTGGATTCCCGTAGCCGGCGAGGTAACCTATGTAAAGCACCACTCTGGCCGCTTCCTGGCCGCCAACCTGCCCAAGTCGAGCACCGACAACGAGCGCTCGTCTATCGTGATTAAGACTCCCAACGGCGAGGAAATCCTCGTGCGACAGATTGCCGGCGCCATAGCACGACGCATCGTCACCTACGTGGAGCAAGGCGAGACTGTTAACCTCGACGACTTCATCGGCTTCATCAAGTTTGGCTCGCGCGTCGACATCTACCTGCCCCTCGACACCGAAATACTCGTGAAACTGGGCGACAAGACATGGGGCGGCGAAACACAGGTGGCACGCCTCAACCTGGGCGCGAAGT
>DCGA01000185.1:7952-10331 GCA_002314465.1 bacterium UBA1790
ACTCTTTTCATCCCCCTAAAAACAACGCTATCATCATGAACGCAATCAAGAACAACATACCCAACGCCATCACAAGCCTCAACCTGCTGTGTGGCGCGTTGGCAATCATCGCTTCGTTTCACTGCAACGACGTTGTAGCATGCGGCCTCAAGGGCTATCAGGCGGCCTACGCTCTCATCGCGCTCGCTGCCGTTGCCGACTTCTTCGACGGTTTCAGCGCACGTCTGCTCCACGCAGTGAGCGGCATCGGTGCCGAACTCGACTCGCTGAGCGACCTCGTGAGCTTCGGTCTCGCACCCGGCATGGTGCTCTACAACCTCATGGACACCGTGGGCAACGCCGGCGCATGGAGTTTCGTGGCAATGATGCTCCCCGTCTTCGGCGCTATTCGCCTTGCACGCTTCAATGTCGACACCAACCAGACCACCACTTTTACCGGACTCCCCATTCCTGCCAACGCCATCTTCTGGATTGGCTTCACAGCATGGTATGCAACTTGCCCCATGAACGTGTGGATCGTGGCTGCGCTGGTAGTCGTTTTGTCATATCTTATGGTATGCCCGCTGCGTATGTTCTCTTTGAAACTGCACAGCCTTAGCCCCAAGGAGAATTGGGCACAATATTTGCTTGTCATCTCTACAGTGGTGCTTGTAGCGCTGCTGGGCCTCCCCGGCCTTGCCGCTCTCATCGCACTCTATGTGGTTATCTCTATAATTAAACACGACAAGTAAAAGAACGATGATTAAATTTATTTTATTAGTAATACTCTTCATTATCCTCTACCCCATCGTGAAGCTATGGCTCATGATGCGTGGCGTGCGCAACGGCCTGCGACAAACACAGCAGCAGGGATACGGCGCAAACGGATACGGCTACCAGCCCGAACCCGAGCAGCAACAAGGCAAGGTGCTGAGCGATGTAGAGGAAGACGCCGAGTTTGAAACCGTGGAAGGACCGCGACGCGAAATCGACCGGCCTTCGAGGGTAGAAACCGAAGATCAGGTCACCGACGCCGAATTTGAAGAAATCGACTAAGACGCAACAAGGGCTATCAACAACACTGATGATAGCCCTCACATTTATATAGAAGCAAGAACCTCATTCGGGTCGTGCCCAGAACGCTGCGGGGTCGGTCGTCGTGGGGCACTTGAAGTTGTCGTTTACAAAGCCTTCGGGGATGAGTCTTATGTCCTCGTTGTCAACATTCCTGTACACACTCTCGGGGTTGAAGCAACTTATCTCCTTGCACACAAAGTAATACAGGTTCTTTGCCATGTAGTTGTCAAGGTAATTCTCCTTGGTCTGGATATTCTCATGATTCCAGTTGGCTGTTTCGCACAGCACAAGTTCACGGCCATCGATAAGGCGTTCGCGCACCTCCATTATGCTCAGCATGGTGCCGTTCTCGTCCATCACCCACGCATCCATAGTGGGGTCTATATAGAGCCACTTGCCCAGTGTCTCGCTGTACACGGCATTGATAACGTGGCACTCATAGTCGTTGGGGTCGGCGGGAAGGCAGGTAACCACACGCGCCTTGATGCCTTGTGCTAGGTACATCCCGGCAAGCGATATCGCCAGTTGGCGGCAGTTCACGCCCTTGCCGGTTGCCTTGGTATAGTTATACAGGTCTATGGCATCAAACTCCACTGTAGCCCTGTTGCCGCCGTCGTGGCGTATGTTGTCGTGGGCAAAGTGCAGGATGTTCTTGATGTACTCCAGTTCGTTGTCCCTGCCGGCGATGGTGTCGAGTTGGAAATACTCGCGCAGGTACTCCAGACTTGTATCCTCCTTTGATTGATACTTGAAAGCGGGAATCTGCGCGTTGCTCTCTTCCTTGAACGAATTGGAGCGCTTGAGCACCTCTATCGGCATACGCCCCTTGACGGTAGCAAGCAGCGACATGAACTTCTTGTCCCCGCGCAGCGATTCAAAGTCGTTGTCGCGCACCATGTTGTTATAGTCGTTATAGCCGTTGGCTACACTCTCACCCAGCACGGCAAGGGCTTGCTTCTTCTGGCCGGTTAATGCATAGCAGCACGCCAGGTCATACTGGAACATCGACTTCTGCATCACGATTGCGCCCTCGGGAATATGAAACTTGGCGTCCTTGTATATCGTGGTGGTGTCAAACAGTGTCACAAGATCCTTGAGCGGAACAATCGCATCGCTGTAACGACCGCTCGATTTTATCTCGCGATACTGGCTGTGATACTTTTCATACTGGCTCTGGAACTGCATTATGCGCGCGTCCTGGGCATTGGATTTGAATGCAAACAACGCAGCAAGTATCGCCAGCGTTATCGTGTATATGCAAGAATATGTCTTCATAAAATTTAGTTTTTTTGCGTTTTATCTACCTTAATTCCGCAACACTAT
>DCGA01000084.1:0-155 GCA_002314465.1 bacterium UBA1790
TGTCGAGCCTGTAAAGGGCTGCGGCAGTTACATCTACGATGCCGAGGGCACCGAGTACCTCGACCTCTATGGCGGTCACGCCGTTATCAGCATCGGCCACGCTCAGCCCCACTATGTGGAGATGATAAGCAAGCAGGTGGCTACACTCGGTTTCT
>DCGA01000084.1:201-1589 GCA_002314465.1 bacterium UBA1790
GTCATCAACACCCTGCAGGAGAAACTTGCCAAGAAACTGGGCGAAGTCTCGGGACTGGAAGAGTACAGTCTGTTCATGGTCAACAGCGGCGCCGAGGCCAACGAGAACGCCATCAAGGTGGCATCGTTCCACACCGGCAAGAGCCGTGTGCTCGCATTCAAGGGTGCATTCCACGGCCGCACATCGGGTGCTGTGGAGATGACCGACAATCCCAAGATTAACTCTCCTTTCAACGTTACCGATAAGGTTACCTTCGTTGCCATGGGCGACATTGAGGCTGTGGAGCGCGAACTCGCTACCGGCGAATACTGCGCTGCCATCATCGAGGGTATCCAGGGCGTTGCAGGCATCCAGATGCCCGGCGACGACTTCCTGTGCCAGTTGCGTGAGGCAACCACACGTCATGGCGTGTGCCTCATCCTCGACGAGGTGCAGAGCGGATATGGCCGTACAGGCCGTTTCTTCGCCCATCAGTACAGCGGCATTAAGCCCGACCTGGTGACTATGGCGAAGGGTATGGGCAACGGTTTCCCCGTGGGCGGTGTGCTCATCGCTCCCCACTTCGAGGCTTGGGGCGGCATGCTCGGCACCACATTCGGCGGCAACCACCTTGCGTGTGCTGCGGCTATCGCGGTGCTTGACGTAATCAAGGTAGAAAACCTTGTTGCCAACGCCGAGAAGGTGGGCAACTACCTCATAGAGAAACTCAAGGCTATGCCCAAGATTAAGGAAGTGCGTGGCCGCGGCCTCATGATAGGTATCGAGATAGAAAGTTCGGCACCGGCACTGCGCAAGCAACTCGTTATGGAGAAGCATGTGTTCACCGGCGGTGCAGGCCAGCACACAGTGCGTCTGCTTCCTGCCCTGGGTATCACCACCGAGCACGCCGATGCATTCCTCAAGGCTTTTGCCGAGGTTCTTTAAATACACTGTAAACTTCAACCAATATGAAACAAGTACTATTTAGTGCGCTCGCTTGTCTTTTACTCGCACTTGTAGCGTCGGGTATTTCTCACTTTTTCGGTATCGAGCCTAACGGCTTTGTATTTTGGCAGACATCGGTATATTACTTCTTGATGTTTGCTTTGATTAAAGTTATACGAACCATATTCATTTCAAAACAATCTAACAAAGATAAATAACATAACCCATAATGAAAAAATTCCTTTCACCCGCCGACTTGGGCGACCTTCATAAGGCGTTTCAGGAGGCTCTCGAAATAAAGAACGACCGCTACGGTCATGTGGAACTGGGTCGCAACAAGACTCTGCTCATGATTTTCTTCAACAGCAGTCTGCGCACCCGTCTGAGCAGCCAGAAGGCCGCTCTGAATCTCGGAATGAGCCCCATAGTCCTGAACATAGGGCAGGACAGCTGGAAACTCGAGA
>DCGA01000084.1:1655-4861 GCA_002314465.1 bacterium UBA1790
GTTACTGTGACCTCATCGGCGTGCGTTCTTTCGCTCAGTTTGAGAACAAGGAAGACGACTACAGCGAGGCTATCATTCAGCAGTTCATCCAGTACAGCGGCCGCCCCGTCTTCAGTATGGAGTCGGCTACCGTACACCCCTTGCAGGCGTTTGCCGACTATATAACAATCGAGGAGCACAAGACCGTGGAGCGTCCCAAGGTGGTTCTCACATGGGCTCCCCATCCCAAGGCTCTTCCGCAGGCTGTCCCCAACTCATTTGCTCAGTGGATGGTCGCTGCCGGTTACGAGGTAGTGGTTGCCAACCCCGAGGGCTATGACCTCGACCCCAAGTTCACCGCTGGAGCAACCATCACCCACGACCAGGACGAGGCCCTCAAGGGCGCTCACTTCGTGTATGCCAAGAACTGGTCGGCATATGAAGATCCCAACTACGGCAAAATCCTCAGCAAGGACATGAACTGGACCGTTAGTGCCGAGAAGATGGCGCTCACCGACAACGGCTACTTCATGCACTGCCTGCCCGTGCGCCGTGGTATGATTGTTACCGACGAGGTTATCGAGGGTCCGCGCAGTCTGGTTATCCCCGAGGCTGCCAACCGCGAGATTTCGGCAACTGTAGTAATCAAGCGCATGCTCGAGGCACTGGAAAAATAAAGGGTTAAAAGGTTAAGGGTTAAAAGGTTAATTGACCTTATTGATGCAAAGTATTGCCCCCCTTAACCCTTTAACCTTTTAACCCCTTAACCCTTTACAAAAAAAATGATAAAAGTATTCAAGATAGGCGGAAACGTTGTCGACAACGATGAGGCGCTGAGCCGATTCCTTGACGATTTCGCTGCCATTGAGGGCGAGAAGGTTCTCATTCATGGCGGTGGCAAACTTGCTACCCGCCTGTGCCAGCAACTGGGCATTGAAACCCGCATGGTGGAGGGCCGTCGCATCACCGACCGCGACACACTCGATGTGTGTACAATGGTCTATGCAGGACTCATCAACAAGCGCATCGTGGCAGCACTCAATGCCCGCGGTTGCAAGGCCCTGGGACTCTCGGGTGCCGATGCCGGGGTGATTCCCGCACGCAAGCGCAATCCCGAACCCATCGACTTCGGTTATGTGGGCGATATCGAGGGCGACAAGGTAGACCATGCGTTTATCCAGCATTTGCTCGAGAACGGCGTTACCCCCGTCTTCTGCGCCCTTACCCACGATGGCAATGGCAACATGCTCAACACCAATGCCGACAGTGTGGCATCATCGGTAGCCATTGCGGCTGCACGCTTTGCACCCACGCAGCTCGTGTTCTGCTTTGAGAAAGACGGTGTACTGGTTGATATTGACGACCCCGATTCTCTCATCGAGACCATCAATCAGGCAACATTCGACGACCTCAAGGCCAAGGGTATCATCGCCGCGGGCATGGTACCTAAGGTGACCGGTGCGCTCAAGGCAGTGTCACAAGGCGTTACCGAGGTGGTTATCAAGAACTCTGCCAACATAAGCAACAACCGAGGCACAACCATAAAGTAATGGAACAGGCAATAGCACTTCTCAAGCAACTCATCGCCATCCCGTCGACCTCACGCAACGAGGCCGATACTGCCACCGTGCTCTACGACCACCTCAAGGCGGCCGGTATTGAAACAGTGGAGCGCCAGTACAATAACGTATATGCCCGCTCGGCACAGTGGGACGATGCCAAGCCGGTGCTGTTGCTCAACTCACATCACGATACCGTTAAGCCTGCGGCATCGTGGACACGCGATCCGTTTGCTCCCACCGTCGAGGGCGACCGCCTGTACGGCTTGGGAAGTAACGATGCCGGAGCGTCGGCGGTAAGCCTTATCGCCGCATTTAAGCACTACTATGACAAGGTATTGCCGTTTAACATCATCCTTGCCATTACGGCCGAGGAGGAGGTGACCGGCGAACACGGAATACGCGCGTTGCTCCCCACGTTGGGACGCATCGACATGGCTGTTGTGGGCGAACCTACCCAACTGCAGGCTGCTGTGGGTGAACGCGGACTCGTGGTGCTCGACTGTGTGGCACACGGCCTCCGTGGCCATGCCGCCCGCAACGAGGGCATCAATGCCCTGTACATCGCGCTCGACGACATCAACACCATGCGCTCTTATCAGCCCGAGAAAGTCTCGTCGCTGCTGGGGCCCATCAAGTTTACCGTGACCATGATTGAGAGCGGCACGCAGCACAATGTGGTGCCCGATGAGTGCAAATGGGTGATGGACATTCGCACCACCGATGCCTACAGCAACGAGGAGACCGTGGAACTGGTGCGCCGCACCGTCAATAGCGATGCCACACCTCGTTCTACACGCATCCGTGCATCGGCAATCGACGAGAACCATCCGCTTGTGGCTACTGCCGTGGAGATGGGAAGCAAGGCATTCGTGTCGCCCACCACGAGCGATATGTCGCAGATGGCGTTCCCGTCGCTCAAACTCGGTCCCGGCGATAGCGCACGCTCGCACACCGCCGACGAGTACATCCTCCTGAGCGAGATAGGGCAGGGCGTGGACTTCTACACCCGCTACATTGCCCGACTCGCCGAGAAATTTTAATGCAACAATAATTTCAAAACTACAGATATGAAACTTTGGGATAAAGGTTACAGCATCGACCGCTGGATAGAATCGTTCACCGTGGGTAATGACCGCGAACTCGACCTCAAACTCGCTAAGCACGATGTGCAAGGCTCAATCGCTCACATCGCCATGCTCGAGAGCATCGGTCTGCTCACCAGTGAAGACCACAAGGCTCTTGATGCCGAGCTGCACAACATCGCTGCCGAAATCGAGGCAGGTAAGTTTGTCATCGAGGACGGCATTGAGGACGTTCACTCGCAGGTGGAGCAAATGCTCACCGAGCGACTGGGCGACATGGGCAAGAAGATTCACTCGGGACGTTCGCGCAACGACCAGGTGCTTGTCGACCTCAAACTCTTCTACCGCGAGGAACTCGGTACTCTTGCCGAGAATGTTAACACGCTGTTTGAGCGTCTTCTGAACCTCAGTGAGCAGTACAAGGATGTGCTCATGCCCGGTTACACCCACCTGCAGGTAGCCATGCCTTCAAGTTTCGGCCTGTGGTTTGGCGCTTATGCCGAGACGCTTGTCGATGATGTGCAGACCATTGTGGCAGCCTACCGCATTGCCAACCAGAACCCCTTGGGCTCGGCTGCGGGCC
>DCGA01000084.1:4947-5113 GCA_002314465.1 bacterium UBA1790
GCTGCGCAGATGAGCCGCGGCAAGACCGAGCGTGCGTTGGCCTATGCCATCAATGCGATTGCTTCTACACTGGGCAAGTTTGCGATGGATGTGTGCCTGTTCAACAGCCAGAACTACGCATTCATCTCGTTCCCCGACGAGTTTACCACCGGCTCAAGCATCATGC
>DCGA01000084.1:5142-5823 GCA_002314465.1 bacterium UBA1790
TCATGCCCCATAAGAAGAACCCCGACGTATTTGAAATCATGCGCGGCAAGTGCAACCGCCTGCAGACCATCATCACCGAGGTTTCGTCGCTCACTACCAATCTCCCCTTGGGCTACCACCGCGACCTGCAGTTGCTCAAGGACATCACCTTCCCCGCAATAGAGGAGATGAACGAGTGCATTCTCATGTGCGACTTCATGCTGCAGCACATTCGCATCAACGACAATATCCTTAACGATAAGCGTTATGACTACCTCTTCACTGTGGAAGATGTAAACCGCCTTGTGCTCAACGGAACTCCTTTCCGCGATGCCTACAAGGAAATAGGCCATCAGGTGCAGGAAGGCACTTACAAGCCCACCCGCGAGGTTCACCACACCCACGAGGGCAGTATAGGCAACCTGTGCACCGACAACATACGCGACAAGATGCTGCGTGCACTTTATCCCCTTGCAAAGTAATGGAATTATACATTGCAGGGCTGTTTTAATTATAAATGGTTAATTACGAGAGGGCAAGAGAATTGCTCTCTCGTTGTTTTATTTGTGTTTTTTTTGGTGTCTAATGAAAAATCACTATCTTTGCAAAAAGTGCAAGATTGCTGCATAATGTGCGTAATGCATTAAGTTAAAAACAAATAAGAAAAACGAATACTCACATGAAAAAGTTTCTATCTTTTAT
>DCGA01000084.1:5842-8841 GCA_002314465.1 bacterium UBA1790
TTGATGACTCTGGTTGTCAGCCAAGCTTGGGCCGTAGCCGTTGGCGATAAGTTTGAGAATGGCGATGTGGCCTATAAGATTAACTGTCCTTATCCTAGTCCCAGGGTGTCGGTAATTGGTCTTTCGACTAGTGGCAAGGCTAAAACATCGGTGGCTTTAGACATTCCGCTCTCGGTCGCTTATAGTGGTGTGGACTATACTATTACCCTGGTAGAAGACAGTGCATTCATTAATTGCACCACAATCAAGTCGGTGAACCTTGCCAAGGCTACTCAACTCGCGAGCCTGGGAACTGCGGCATTCAGCAACTGCAGCAACATTGAGACCGTAACACTCAATGAAGGACTTAAGAATATCAGGTACAGGGTTTTTAAAAACTGTACATTATTAAAAACAATCCAACTACCGTCAACTGTCACACATGTTGATAACAACTTTGTTGAAGGTGACGAATCACTCGCTACTATTACAGTGAGCAGCGGTAACAACACTTATGCATCTCTGCGTGGTATTCTCTATGACAAGGAGATGAGAATTCTTCATCGCTGTCCTCCGGGACTTAACTATGGCTTGAAAGAGACTTCCTTCCCCGAGACTCTTACAACGGTGATAAGTTATGCTTTTTCGAGTTGTAGCAAGATTTCTTCTATAGAACTTCCCTATGGAACACAAAAAATTGAGTCTGGTGCTTTTCAGTATTGCACAGGGCTAACCTCATTTAAAATACCTTCATCAGTGACAACCCTCGGCTCGGCATTCGCTGGTTGTACTAATCTCGCAACTTTCTACATCAATATTGCTACTCCTCCGTCAATCCTGGATAGTTTCTTCTCTGGTAACACTAAGAAGACTACCCTCCGTGTCCCCAAGGCTTCAATTGACGCATATAAGGCTGCCTATTGCTGGAAAGATTGGGCAAATATTGAACATGGCGCTTACGATATTTCGTACTACAGTTTCAAAGCCGCCAACGGTAACAGTTATGTGGGCCATTATACTGTTACAAGCTCAGCGCCTCAGACGGTTAACGGTGTAAGTTATGATGGTCGTGTGAAACTCGTAGGGCAATACATTTACCCATCGACTAAGGGTACCATTGAGGTGCCTGAGGATGTAACTTGTAACGGCAAGAAATATGCGGTGACAAGCATCGGATATCAGGCTGTATACTCTACACCGAGTGCCGACTATGGACTTTCCCTTGGCAACAATGTTGATTCTATCGACGCTCATGCATTCCTGGGACAATCTTACCTCAAGCAGTTCAAGCCCAATATCAACCTCAAGTATATAGGCAACTATGCATTCCATACATGTGGAATTACTAATGACATCAAGTTCTCTTATGGCTTGAAGTACGTAGGAGGCTATGCTTTTTACAAGTGTCCCATTAAGATGATGCTTATTCCTTCTTCGGTTTCTTCAATGTCGACTTATGCATTCATACAGATGACCAGCCTTGAGAAACTTTACCTTAATAAGGCATTTTTTAGCGACGGTTGGACATTTACAGGCGTTCCCACAAGTTGCAAACTGTATGTTCCCATCGGATATACCGATCATTACAGGGAGCATGCTAAGTGGAGTCATTTTACCAATATTGAGGCTGGTGCCAACGACTACGCATTTAATGACGATGAGAACAGCTTGTACCACGTTACCATTCTCTCTACTACAGAGTTGACACACGACGGCGCCGTGTATTGCGGTAAGGCAAAACTTGTTTATCACCCCGTGCACAAGACACTTAGCCATGATCAGTGGAACTGCTCTAACGGCGTAATTGATATCACCAACGGTGCCTACAGGCGTTACCTCATTACACAGATTGGTGACAGTTGCCTTGATGGCTGCTCAAGCATCAAGTCGACTACGCTCAAGTACATGGACCGCCTTGAGAAAATCGGTGACTGGGCATTCTATGGCACAGGCATTGTTAAGGAAGAGGTTCCCGGTAGCGTCACTTCGATTGGTAGAGGCGCATGGGCCGGTTGCAATAACCTCACCGACCTTACCTTCTTGTACGGCACCAGTGCCCCCCAGAGCATTGGCAGGACCTTCTACGGCGACAATGCATCAGGCTTTACTTGCAACGTGCGTGCTCGCTGGTACAACATTTTCAAGGACAACGTGAGCCAATGGGCTGAAGGCAATGAAGCAAACCAACTCAATGCCTACTTCTATACCGAGAACAATAATAAGTATGAAGACTTCGCTGTGAATCATCCCATTGACTGGGAAGCCAGCGGACTCTCGGCTTATGTCGTAACAGATTTTGACAATAATAAGGTAATTACCTCTCCCGCGCAGCGTACGGGTGCTAATGTGGGTGTTATCGTCAGCGGTTACTCTGCTAAGAAATACCATAAGCTTGTTCGTCCCGCTTCGTCTGCTTCGGTAACGAAAATCTCGGGCTTGAGGGCTATAACCACCGACTTGCAGGATATCTATTCGACCAGCACCAGCAATTATTACTTTGATATTCCGAACCAGAATTTCAAGAAGCCCACAAGCACTCATAAGATGTATCTGGGCCATGCCTACCTTTTAACACTAAATTCGACTGCATCTACCCTGGAACTTGACCTCGCTCAAGGTTCGGGCCTCAAGGGCGACGTCGACGGTAATGACGTAGTTGACATTACTGATGCCAATATCCTCATCAACATCGTCCTCGGCAAGGACAGCGCAAGCAATTATGGCGGTCGTGCCGATGTTACCGGCGAGGGAGACATCGACGTGAGCGACATCAATGCAGTCCTTAACATCATCCTCGGCAAGTAAAAGGTTAAAAGGTTAATGGGTTAATCCTCTCGCAGAACCCGCGGAACTCGCAGATGGTTTTGGACTGAAAGAAATTGATGGAGGTTCGCTAGTCGCGGCACGGGCTTACGCCCACTTACCGCTGCTCACTCCATCCAGTTCGCTTCGCTTGGGTATCCAAGATTATTCTAATTTAAGCTTCGCGTGGGTGTTAGGACTGAAACGAATTAAAATAA
>DCGA01000061.1:0-7376 GCA_002314465.1 bacterium UBA1790
AGCGCGAGCGCCGTGGCGACTACCTGGGCAAGACAGTCCAGATTATCCCCCACATTACCGACGAAATCAAGCGCAACGTGAAGTTGCTGGGCAACACCGGTAAGTTTGACTTCGTGATTACCGAGATTGGCGGTACCGTGGGCGACATCGAGTCGCTTCCCTTCCTCGAGGCTGTGCGCCAGTTGAGATGGGAACTCGGTGACAAGTGCGTGTGTGTACACCTCACCTATGTACCCTACATCCACGCTGCCAAGGAACTCAAGACCAAGCCTACACAGCACTCGGTAAAGCAACTCCAGCAGTTGGGTATCCAGCCCGACATCCTGGTACTGCGCACCGAGCACGACATACCCGGTCCCATGCGCCTCAAGGTGGCTCAGTTCTGTAACGTAAGACCTCAGGCCGTTATCCAGAGCATCGATGCCCCCAGCATCTACGAGGTACCCCTCATGATGCATGCACAGGGACTCGACACCCTCATCCTCGACAAGACAGGCACAACCTGGTTTGGCGAGCCCGACCTCAAGGACTGGAACAATTTCCTCAACAAACTCAACAACACCGAGGGCGAGGTAAAGATAGGTCTCGTGGGCAAGTATGTATCGCTGCAAGATGCCTACAAGTCAATTGACGAAGCCTTGTTCCAGGCAAGCATCTACAACGGCTGCAAACTCAACCTCACATACATCAACAGCGAGAAAGTCAACGACGCAAACGTGGACGAACTGCTCAAGGAGCACGACGGTATAGTCGTAGCACCGGGATTTGGCCAGCGCGGCACCGAGGGCAAGTATGTGGCACTCAAGTGGTGCCGTGAGCACGATGTGCCCACCTTCGGCATTTGTCTAGGTATGCAGAGCATGGTCATTGAGTTTGCCCGCAACGTGCTGGGTCACGCCGATGCCAACAGCACCGAGATGGACCCCAACACCCAGTGCAACGTCATCGACCTCATGGAAGAGCAGAAGAGCATCACCAACATGGGCGGCACCATGCGACTGGGCGCCTATGCCTGCCATCTGCAGTCTGGCACAAAAGTTGCAACTGCCTACGGAAAGGTCGACATCGAGGAACGCCACCGCCACCGCTTCGAGTTTAACGACGAGTACCGTGCAGCCTATGAGGAGGCCGGCATGAAGTGTGTGGGCGAGAATCCCGAGACCCACCTGGTAGAGGTTGTGGAGATTCCCGAGAAGCGTTGGTACATAGGCACACAGTACCATCCCGAGTACAGCAGCACCGTGCTTAGTCCGCACCCGCTGTTCATGGACTTTGTGCGCCACGCCATCGCTTATCGCGACGAGAAGAAATAAAAAACGAAATAATAAACTGTAACAAAACAAATTACTTATTGAGGTTTCAACGACGAAACCTGTATTTATCGACACAATTGTATGGATAAAAACACTCTCACCGGATTGTTGCTGATGGCTGCAGTCATCTTTGGCTTCATGTGGTTCAACGCTCCCAGCGAGGCCGAACTCGCCGAGAAGCAACGCATCCAGGACTCAATCGCGCAGGCCGACCTTACGGCAGCGCAGGCGGCACAGAACGGCGCAGTGGTAGACGTACTCACAGCCGAAGAAATTGCCCAACTCAAAGAAGTATTAGCTAAGTCCTGTGCCGACTCGGCACAGGCCGGAATTGATAACAACGGCGTGAAACTGTCGCTTGCAGGCGGCGAAATCACCGGAACCGTGAATCTGGGCGACACCCAGGTTGACTTCAACGAGGTAAAGAGCGACTCGACCAATAACGCAGCCGTTCACAACCGTGCCGTTGCAGCCGTAAAGAAGGCGCTCGAGGTTTATACCAAGAACGGTTCGTTTGCAGCATGTCTCTCGGGTACCGAGCAGGTAATCAAACTGCAGAACGACTCACTGGCTGTTGAAATTAATGGAAAGGGCGGTGTCATCAGCCGTGCGTCACTGCTCGCCTACAAGGCGTTCAACGCTCCCAATGTGGAAGTGTTCACTCCCGGCGAGAACGACTACAGCTTCACGCTGAGCAACAACACCCAGCGCTTCGACACCCGCAACTTCTACTTTACTCCCAAGCAGCTCAACGACAGCACCGTGCTCATGCAGCTTGACCTGGGCGGCGGCTCTACATGGGGCCTCAAGTACACCCTGGTACCCGGCAGTTACATGGTGCGCATGGAGATGGTGCAGGAGAACATGAACAAGGTGATTCCCCTTAACATCAACAGCGTAGACCTGAGTTGGCACCAGAAGATGGCACGCCACGAGGAAGGCAAGATGTTTGAGGAACGCAACAGCGCCATCTACTACAAGTATTACGGCGAAAGCGGTGACGTGGAGTACACCAAGGAAAGCGGCGATGACGAACAGGAAATCAAGGACAAACTCAAGTGGATTTCGACCAAGAACCAGTTCTTCAGCGCAGTGCTCATCAGCGACAGTTGCTTCACCGGCGCACAACTCGTGAGCAAGGAGTTCGGCAAGGACCACGCCGACCACAACAAGTACCTCAAGGACATGACAATCCACACAGTTGTGCCCTATGCAAGCGACAAGGCTAACCCTGCGTCGTTCTACTTCTACCTGGGTCCGAACCGCTACCCCACTCTTAGTGACTATGACAAGTATTCTCCCAAGGAAGACCTGCAGCTCACACGCCTCATTCCGCTGGGCTGGAAGCTCTTCCGCTGGATAAACACCGGTATCATTATCCCCGTGTTCACATGGTTGGGTAAGTTCATCAACGGTTACGGCATCATTATCCTTATCCTCACCCTCATCATCAAGTTGGTGCTCTCGCCCCTCACCTTCAAGAGTTACATGTCGCAGGCCAAGATGCGCGTGCTCGCTCCCGAGATTGCCGAGATCAACAACCGCTATCCCGGTGAGGAGAACGCGATGAAGCGTCAGCAGAAGACCATGGAACTGTATTCTATGGCCGGTGCGAGCCCCTTCGGCGGCTGTCTGCCCATGCTGCTCCAGATGCCCATCCTCATTGCGATGTTCACATTCTTCCCCTCTTGCATCGAGTTGAGAGGCCAGTCGTTCCTGTGGGCTGCCGACCTGTCGGCTCCCGACAAGATTGTAGAGTGGACCGCACAGATTCCGTTTATCACCAACTACTTCGGTAACCACATCAGCCTCTTCTGTCTGCTCATGACCGTGACCAACATCGGTTACACATATCTCACCATGCAGTCGCAGAGTCAGCAGAACGCGATGCCCGGCATGAAGTGGATGATGTATCTCATGCCCCTCATGTTCCTTGTATTCTTCAACAACTATGCATCGGGCTTGAGCTACTACTACTTCATTTCACTGCTCATCACCATCGTGCAGACCTATAGCTGCCGCCTCTTCGTAAACGAAGACAAGGTGCGCGCCAAGATTGCCGAGAACAAGGCTAAACCCCGCAAGAAGAGCGGTTTCATGGCTCGCCTTGAGGAAGCACAGCGCCAGCAGCAACAGGCTCTCAAGGAGCAGCAGAAGCGCAACGGTGGCAAGCGCCGCAAGTAATCGACAACAAGATATCAACGGGTGGGCACTCCACGGGTTGTTGCCCACCCTTTTTACAACACTAATAAACTACCTGAATTATGTTTAACCATCAATGTCCCAAGTGTGGCCGTACATTTACCACACAGGCACCTGTACAAAGTGTTCAGTGTCCCTATTGCCAGAACGTGTTCCAACCCATGAACCAGCAACAGCAGGCTTATGGTCCCCAACAGGCTTACGGTCCCGCTCAACCAGGCATCTTTGACGAAGGTCCTTCGGGCAAGAGCCGTGGTGTGGCAGCATTGCTCGCTTTCTTCCTTGGCGGTTTTGGTGCCCACTACTTCTATGTAAACAAGGTTCCCGCAGGCATCATCTGCTTGATTCTCACAATTATCACTTGTGGCTTGTGGAGTATTATCCTGCTCATCCAGACATTCCTGTTCTTTACAATGTCACAGGAAGACTTTGAGCGCAAGTATGTATACTCACAATCGACATTCCCTATTTTCTAAAGAGAGATGGCAGGCCGTGCTCGCAAACGCAACACAAGCCCCGACTACATCAAGTATATGTTGGTAGCGGGTGGTATCCTGATAGCCGTTGTATTTGGCTATCAGGCATACAAGCACTATGGCCTGGCAAGATTTTTCTACGATGATGTCACGCTCGGGGAACGCTACCCCGTGCGTGGCATTGACGTATCTAACCACAACGGCCGCATCGACTACGACAAGGTTGCTGCAGCCGGCTACAGTTTCGTGTTCGTCAAGTCGAGCGAAGGAGCAACATTCAAGGACCCGCGATTCAAGCGCAACTGCAAGGATGCAGCCGAGAATGGTCTGAAGGTGGGAGCCTACCACTTCTTCCGCAAGAATCGTGAGGGAGAGGCACAGGCCGTCAACTTCATGCAGAGCATTAAGGGCGTGAAGCTCGATATGCCTCTGGTAGTCGATGTTGAAGACTGGGAGAACGTGAATAACGTGGACGATGCAACAGTGCAGAAGCGCCTCCGCGCCATGGTCAAGACGCTTAAAGCGTCGGGCTACAAGGTGATGATTTACACCAATGGCGACGGCATGAAGAGTTATTACGAGCCTAACTTCAAAGGCGAATACCTGTGGCTGTGCACATTCAACGACCCCGACTCGGTGGTTCACCGTGGCCACACGATACAACAATTCAGCCACTGGGGCAAGGTCAACGGCGTTAAGGGAGAGGTTGACCTGAACGTGTTCATGGGCACGTCGCGCGAGTGGGAGCAATGGCTCGAAGAAGTGGAATAAACAAGTTTAGGCAAGGCTATGAAAAGACTCATCTATAAGATATTAACCGCGATAACCATGGTGTGTGCAACTGCACCTGCCATGCAAGCTTCGGTGTACACATGGAGTCGCTACAACCTCACCTTTGAGACTCCCGACAATGGTTTTGTGACTTATAGCACAAATACTCGGTTTGAAATCCAATGGGAGGACATGGTTGTCACCATCCAACTCTATAACAAGGACAAAAGCGACGAGAAATACATAAAAGAACTCCTCGACCGCAAAGCCTTGGGATTCAACATGTATGACACCAAGCAAGGCAAGATGAAGGTGAAGGGATTCAAGCCGCTGTACATCGAGGGTACCATGCCCGATGGCAGCCGTGGCGTAATATGTGACCTCATCAGCGACAAGCAGGACCTTATCATTGAGGTGACTGTGAACTATCTCTTCGGCAACCGCGAGGCTGTTGACGACATCATCAAGAGTTTTGCTGAGGGCAAAAAGCCCAAAGCCGACAAGGAGAAAAAGCACAAGCAGAAAGTGCAGTCAAAGGAAGATGCCGACCAGCAAGAGAAAGAACTGAAGAAAGAACAGGAACTGCAAGAGAAACGCCGCGCCAAGAAACTCTTTGACGCATAACACACACAGGATTTATGAAGCGCATTTCATTACTCATATTAGCAGCATGTGCAGCGCTATCGGGCCTGGCACAAACCACGGCACCCGACAGTGCCTCGCTCTACATGCCACTCATTTTCGACAGTTACTCGATAACCGATAGTGCTGCGATACAACCTGCACAGCAGTCGCCCTATACACTCGACGACGGTGCACAGTGGCTGCGCGATGCCCAGAACCGCACACAGCGCTACAAGGCTATGCGCAACCGACTCATGATTAACAACCCGAGTCTGGTACCTTACAATGTGAGCACACTGCCCGAGCCCCCAAAGGAATATGCCATCAAGGCCGATCCGAAAAAATCGCTGCTAACCGTTGCGCCTCCGGCAAATGTAAAGCCCGACGAGAAACCCATAGAGGAGCCACAGATGAAACTACGCAACTGGCTGCACACAGTCAACAGTTCGCTCAACTTCACCCAGGCCTACATCAGCGGCAACTGGTATCAGGGCGGTGCAAACAACATGAACATCCTGGGCGATGTGGAGTGGAAATGCAACCTAAACACCGATGTGCATACCAACTGGATGTTTAACAATACACTGCGTTACAAACTGGGCGTTTCGACCGCCCACGGCGACTCACTGCGCAATTATATGGTTAACGAGGACAACTTCTTGTTCACCAGCCAGTTGGGTTACAAGGCGGTAAAGCACTGGTACTATAGTGCAACCATGAACTTCAAGACGCAGTTCTTCAACACTTACAAGACCAATACGCACACGATGAAGGCAGCGTTCCTGTCGCCTGGCGAACTCAACCTTGGTCTCGGTATGACCTTCAGTGGAAAAAGCGCCCACGGCGAGCGCACCTTTAACCTCGCTATCGCTCCCTTGAGTTACAACCTCAAGATATGCCGCGACATCGTCAACCTCAATCCCACCTCGTTCAACATCGAAGCCGGCCATCATGTGAAGCACAGCGTGGGTAGCAACCTCGAGGCAAAATGGGTTATCAACTTCACTCCCACCATATCATGGAGTTCGCGCCTATATGCGTTCACCGACTACGACTATGTTCAGGGAGACTGGGAAAACACGTTCGCATTCTCTATTACCCGCCACCTTAACACCAAGATATATACCCACCTGCGCTACGACAAATCGCGGGCACGCGACGAAGCGTGGGACTACTGGCAGTTCAAGGAAATCTTGAGTTTCGGTCTCTCTTACCGCTTCTCAACCAACTAACCCACGGCATCATGACTCGCGCAATCCTACTCATCGTGACCCTGTTCATAGCCCTCGGAACACATGCTGCAAGCAACGTTCCCGAGCGCTCGACAGTGCTTGCCGGAGTGGACGAAGAGAGCATGACTGCCCGTCTGTCGCACAGCGACTTGCAACCGCTTGAGGGTATATGGCAATATCCCGACGAGGATATGACTGTGGGCATAGAGAGATACCGCGGCGAAAACGGCATCCAGTACCGTATTGTAATGCTTGCAAGCCGTGACATTGACCTGCTGCCCGGCACCGTGATTGGCTATATTGCGCCCAGCGCCGTGAGCAATAAATACAGTCTGTGGATATACAGCGAGCGCCATGACACCGAACTTCAACACCCTGTGGAGTGTGTTGCAACACTCAACCCACAGGCTACATCGCTCACCTTCGAGAAGGCTCAGTGGAAGGTCAAGATACACGTGAACGTAATGCGTTTCCTCCCCACCCTTTTCCGTGGCATCTCGGTAGTTCCCGAAAAGCAGAAGGAAAGCATCCCCATAGGCTTCAACAAAACCTTCCCTGCAGGAAACAACGGTCAACCCTATAATAAAATCATCTATCTGTGAAACATCTGTTTATCATAGCATTAGCAATAGTTGCGATAGCCTCGGCTAACGGCCGCACACGCACCACGCATCAGCGTCTGTCGACCGATGCCGTGGCGCTTGAGCGCATCGTTCCTGCCGACGGTGACACGGTAGGTGAGGTCGACCAGAATGCAG
>DCGA01000061.1:7424-9495 GCA_002314465.1 bacterium UBA1790
AGGAGTCATTTTTTGTAACAAACAACCTCTCGCACCGCATCTCGGCCATTCGTCTGCTCATGCGATACACCACACTTGACGGCAACATGCTCCACGAGCGCACAGTCACAGTGCCTGTAACCCTCAAGGCGGGAGAAACTCAACTTGTGTCAATCAAGACATTCGACGTGCAGCGCATGTTCTACTATTACGGAGGCCCCAAGCCCCGCAAGAGCGCAACACCGTTTAAGGTAGCAGTGCGCCTCGAGGGTTACGACATACCCGTAGGAAAGTAACCGTTAAGAACACGTTAATACAAAAATAAAATGCTTCGCTCGTCAGAGGTTAGTACTCTGAGAAGCGAAGCATACTTTTTTAGGGCATTGCCGGTTCCGAAAAACTCAGCTCCGATAGTAGCATTTCACCTCTCCCACGGGGAGATGACCTACGAGCAGCAAGGGTATGCGCTGGCTGTCGGTCGACATGTAGGCATCAATGTCGTCGCTGCTCTTCTTCCCGCCTTCTTGTGTAAACTTAAAGACGATGTGATAGGCGTCACGCTTGGTGCCGTTACGCATCTTGATGCTCTCCTTGCCCTGATAGCGTATGGTGAGTTGTTCCTTGCGTTTACCCGAGAAAATTATTGTAGTAATAGGCTTGTTTACCGACATCTGGTCGAAATTCAGGTCACGCAGCATATAAAACACACTAACCATGTCATAAGCCTGGCACTTAGCACTTAAAGTAACTTTTGCCGGCTCTTTTCCTTCACGATAGCGCACACAGTTGGCACTTGTGTTACTGTAATTATAGCTAAAGTTCACCACATCGCGAGCATAGTAGTTTTTCTCGTGTGTGAGTTTCTCATACTTGAGGGGTTGCATCTTGCTGTTCATGGTGCACTTGAGTGTGTCGCGGGTGGGATACACCTTGTCGGCCCACGAGCGAGTCTTACCCACCAACTGCGAGTAATACCCGCTGTTGGTCTTGCGAATAGACAGCGACGCATCGGCAGCATGCTTCCAAATCATGCCCCAATGATACACCACATCGTAGTGCAAGGTCTCGTTGGTGTACTCCACAGCGCCCGCATTAAGGGCACAAGCCACCATACACAAGGCTGCAGTTATATTTCTAAAAAGCATCTTCATAGTCGAGTCATTTGTTGTTTTAGACTCCCCATGCCCCTCAAGGTTTAATAATATGTTCTAATTCATTAATCGAAACACTTGATAATACTATATTACACATACTCTAAAGAGAAAGCCCAAAGTAACGCGCAAAATTATAGCCAATATCAGGATTGAATTTTGGCCAATATTAGGGTCATTTTTTGGCCAATATTGGGATTTGTATTGTTATTTTCATAAAAAAGTAATTGAATTTCAAATATTTCCATTATATTTGCGGCAGAATAATTTTTCACAGATAATAAGCATGTACAAACAACGTATTGCAGACAAACTTTTGTCGGAGAGTTTAGAGGCATTGGGTGGTGTTTTAGTTCAAGGTACCAAATGGTGCGGAAAGACAACAACGTCGGTTCATCATAGTGCCAGTGTTCTGTATATGGATGACCCCGAAACTAAAGAACAGAACCTATCCATGGCACAAACAAACATAAAACGTTTATTGCAAGGTGACACTCCCCGTGTAATTGACGAGTGGGAGTTGGCCCCACAATTGTGGGATGCCGCTCGCTTTGAGATAGATCACAGACCAGTTCATCACGGTCAGTTTATTTTTACGGGCTCGGCAGTACCAAAAGACACGGACAAAGAGAAGATTTTCCATAGTGGCGCAGGAAGATTTGATTGGATTACAATGCGTACAATGTCACTATGGGAATCGGAAGAGAGCACAGGAGAAGTCAGTTTAACCGATTTGTTCAATGGCATAAAACCTGACGGAAAGTCTAATATTAACATTGAGCAGTTAGCGTTTCTTACTTGTCGCGGAGGTTGGCCAGGTGCTCTCTCTCTGTCGGAAAAAGCTTCACTTCGTGTATCACAAGCCTACCTGAAGGCCATATTGAATAGTGATATCAGCAAAGTGGATGGAAAAAAAAGAGATTCAACCTTGATGACAAGAA